>NZ_NFHA01000040.1:0-22541 GCF_002159225.1 Flavonifractor sp. An91
GGGCGGGCGGCTCCGGTTCTTCCTCCGGCGTGACGGGGGTGAGGGGCGGTGCGGTGTCCACGGCGGGCGCGGGTTTCTGCTTTTGGCTCCCGCCCTTGATGGCCCGCTCGATCTGCCGCAGGACCAGCTCCGAGCAGTCGTTTACCGCACAGCCCAGGACGGTGGCGGCCAGCTTGGTATCAAACTCCCGGACATAGGCGAAGTCATCAGGGGTAAAGCATCCCTTGGTAGGCAGGCCGCAGCGGACCATGAGTAAGTATGCCGTACTGACGGTCAGGGCCCGGGTGAAGCGGATGCCCACGTTCAGCTCGTCCAGCTCCTCCAGCAAACTGCCGCCGAGGGAGCGCATGATATTGTGCCGGTGGTCGTGCCAGCAGGTATCGGCCAGCTGGACGGAAATGCGGATCAGCTGTTCGGCCAGACCGGCGCACGGGGGGACGGCAAAGACCTCGGACAACCGTTCCGCCACAGCCTCCCGGTGCTGGTCACTGTATTTCCAAAGTTGAACGGGAACAGAGTCTGACATAGCGCCGGTGTCTGAGATGTCGAACACATAGGCCAGCGACGCTTTGCCGTTCTGACTTCGGAGCAGGGCAATCCCCACAGAACGGGCCCGCACATACCGGCGCATACGCCGCTTCCAAAAGTCGTACCCAGCACAGGCCGTGGCCCTGGGGCGCTGGGCGTGGATCATAACCTGGTCCTCGAAAGAATATTTGTGGTTTCGTGCGGCGGTGCAAAGAAATGCGGCCCAATGGGCGGCGTCGCTGGTGATCTCCGCAACAGTGCGGTCGGCCAGATCGGCATAGTGCTGGGTCTTTGCGCTCATGGCGGATGCTCCTCCTTTATCAATATTTTTGCCGAAAGGTTCGCATCCGCACCTGTGCATCCGGATAGGATGCCACACCCGCCACATAGGCGATAATGGATAGTGAAGCAGTCACTTAGGGCATGTTCATTTCAAGAGGTATGGTCATGAGAAACGAGAAAATCACCCCTCTGTACCAGTACTGAAACCATGAACGACAAAATCAAGCGTATGCTCAAAAACGCGATACAGCAGATATAAACACAGCGGGCCGGGAGCTTTTCACTCTCGACCCGCTGTCCTTGCATCAGTTAGGTATTCAAAAACTCTGCCGGTGTCATGATCGCCGGATTTTTCACGCCGGACTCTAAGAAATCCTTATCGCCGGTCAGCAGCACATCGGCTTTTGCTTCAATGGCTGCCCGCAAAATAGGGCGGTCATTGACATCTCTGATTTGTGTTTCAGTCATATCTTCCTCTGTCGGAACGGGAACCAATTCCAGAGTAAGCAAAGCAACAGAAAGAAATTTGTCCAGCGCCGCCAGCCGGTTTGGGAATTTCTTGTTGAATATCCGCTTCATTTCGTCCACATTCTGCTCGCAAATCAAGCCGTGATTCGGGTAAGAGGCTGCTTTCACATACGCTTGATAAGGCGTTCCGTCTGCACTCAATGCGGCAGAAATAAGGACATTGGTATCAATCAGAACTCTCATCCTCTTCCGTCCTCATTTCTCAATTCCTTGACGAGCGCCATAACATCCTCTTCCGAGGTCAGGCCGGTGCGTTCTGCTTCTCCGGCCATTTCCTGCTGAAGCATCTGCATAGCGTAAACAGCAGAATTGACAATGCGGACCGTGCTTCCCTCAACGATGAAAGTAACCCGATCACCGCTTGACACACCAAGCACATCACGGACATCCTTCGGGATTGTGATTTGCCCTTTTGCCATGACTTTGGCATTGTCCACAAACGCATTTGCTAACATGATTTTGCACCACCTTTCTGAAGTATGGAAAGTAGGGATTTTCCTACTCTTATTATACACAGAACGAGCGAAAAAATCAACGGAAACCGGTGAAATTATATTTTCAGAGCTGGCAGAAACCGCAAAATTGTAGCTTTCATGATTTTGCTTCAAGACCACGGAGCAGGGCTTTGAGGTAAGGGCCCAGGCCGGGCCTGCGGTGAGGCAAAAAATAAGCCGTCCTGCGTATCGTGGTTTTGATACGCAGGGCGGCTTTGTCACTGTCACATGGTGTCCAGCACACACGGACTGCCGGCTATACCGTTTCCAGAATCTCGTCAATCCACTCCCGCTCATAGCAGTAGCAGTATAGGTTGTATTCCCCCTTGTTGGGATTGAGCCGCATAAAATAGGCATACTGCTCCGTATCCACACGGATGCCATACTCAAGGTTGTTGCCGTAGGACGTATCGGGATGGGTATAGCAATACCGGGACAGGGCGAAGCGGTCTTTGAGAATGCCATCATAGGCGGCATCGAAGCGCAAACTATTGATAACACTGTCAAACTCGGTCTTGAATGTCTGCGTTTTCAGATCTCTGCGGTAATCATTCCATGTGCTGAAAAAGCCCTTCCCGCTGCTGCCCATGTCCGCACGGAGATAGCCGATGCAGCCGGCCCGCTCCATGATTTCCAGCCGCTGAGAATAGGTAAAACCCCGCTCCGTAGGAGTCAGCGGTCTGATAGTTATATTCACTGCTTGTTTGCCTCCTTTTCATGCTCCGCCACCCTGGCCCTGGCCCACTCCGGCAGCTTGTCCAGGTCGGCGATGCCCAGGATGTCGCCAATGTCCCAGCGACTCCGCTTCCCGGAGTAGAGCTCCTCAAAGAACACCGCACGGCCTACCGCTCCGGGCTTGCATCCGAAGCCGCCGAGGGCATAGCCGAGCTGGTAATCTGCGGACCGATACTCCGGCACAAGGCTGGTTGGTTTCAAAATCACCAGCTTTCCCACCAGGGATTCCTCCGGCTCCCTCTTGCGGCAGTGCTCCCAGGTCAGCGCCGCAAACGGAAGACCGCGTTCCGTCCTCTGCTGTTTCACGGCCTCCACCTGCTGTTGAAGCCGCTGGGAAAAGAGCTCCACGATTTCCAGGTAGTCATCGCTGGCAATGGCTTCTGTGAAGCGGGGAAAGCCCACAAAATCTACATCCTGATAGCAGGTCAGGTGGGGTGCCTCCGTGTCCTCCGGGTTATGGCCCATCAGGAGCGTCCTGCCCCCAATGCGGAGTCGCTGGGTAATCTTGTAGTCGCCGGCCATGTCTGTATCGAAGTCCGATGCAGATACCAGCACGGCGCCGCACTCGTCACACTCGATGCAGACGTTACTCGGGTCCTCGCTGTCCCCATAGGTCACGCACGAGATGTCGTGGCCCACGTGGGGCAGCAACCTTTTTGCCATCCAGTTGTTCAAGTCAAAACCTCCTCGTATTATAAGATGCTTCAAGGGGCAAATCGTTTGATCCGCTCCAAGATAGTCCGCACTGCCGCTGTCTGTTTGCCGCAGTGTCCGCCTCCACACCTGTGCATCCGAAGGATGCCACATGAGGGAAAGCAAAAAAAGATCGCCCCCACAGCGAAAACCGTGGAGGCGATTGTGTTTCTCTTTCTGTTAGCTACGGACACAGATCTGACGCTGACATTGATCGTACCTGTTCTTGAAGCCTTGATGTGATATGACGTTTCATATTTCATCCATTCGGCCCCGTTAAAAAAATAAAGCCGCCCCGTTTGTATCGTAGATTGATACATGACAGGGCGGCTTTGGTTGTGGCGCAGGATGCGTCACACTTTTGTGGCAGGACCGTTGGTATCAATTGGGTGATGTCTATTCTGATGAATGGGGCCCCGGGGTGATTTATGATGTGTTTTCCATGGTGCCGGCAGAGTTCGAATCGTTTTGCGGTCAGCTGCTTATGGATATGGGTATGCAAGTCAAGATAACACAGGCAACTCGTGACGGCGGGTACGATTTGATTGCGTACGATGGTTCTGAAGTCATTGCAGTCGAGTGCAAGTGTTATTTCCCTGACCGCAAGGTCACAAGGCCTATGCTCCAAAAGCTGACGGGCGCCAATACTGTACTCGGTGCGGACGGTCTGATGTTTTTGACCACGGGTATGTTTACGAAGGACGCGGTCTTGTACGGCTCTGATGCGGGTATTCGTCTGATTGATGGAAACAGACTGGCTCAGCTGGTGCGGCAGTATATGCGTCTGGATTAAGGAGATGGCAGTTTGAAACAGTTTTTCTGGTGGGCCCGGCTTTGGTTTTGGATTGTTGGTTCCGGGTTTGTCTGTCTCTGGATGTTGGTTCGGTTTTGGGTCGAAGACCGTGTGGACGATTTGAGACGAATGTTTGCGGCCAAACCGGATAATGTGATTTATCTGGACCAGTATCGGTGAGGATAGGATTGGTTTTCAGCAGACGGGTACAGGGTGAAGTTGAAGCAGTAATAATGAAACATGGAGGGTACAGGTTATGGTGAAAATTATTGCTTGTGATAAGGATTCGTCGTTAATTGAGGACGATTCTGCCGAGTCGGGATTTGACCCGGAGTGGTATTTGCTTGCGGGTATTCCTCCTGAAGTGGCGGAACGGACTGAGTTGGGAACATATTAAGGTCGGTTCAAAAAATTTGTTTTTCCTAAGTATGAATATCAATACCACGTCTGACATCAAATTTTCAAGGTCTTGCAATTATAGAATCTGCTTGTTATGCTGGCCTTGATGAAAGGGCGGTGAGCTTTGTGTACTATGATAGGAGCCGGTTGGTGAAAGAACGGTGGACGGTTGGTTTGTTCAATGAGATGTGTGCCTGTTTGGTATGGTGGCGGGATACAACTATTGTGGCTGAAGACAAGTGGCCGCGGGATTGTGCCGAGTATCTTTTGAATAAGTTGATTCGGTATGGACAGGTTTATCGTGATGATGACGAGGTTCGTGTTTCTCTGTGGCCGAATGATTTTTCTGAGGTTCAGAGGATTCACGGTATGTTGATTGCTGGTATTCCACAGTCTGACGATTTGGATTTATCCATAGATTATGCGGCACAGGCTGAGGCGGATACAGAGAAGTGGCGTGCCGAACAGCAGGCAAAACGTGACGCCTTTCTGGAGCAACAGCGGAAAGAACGCGAAGCCCGAGCCGCTGATAAGCAGGCCGCTTTGGATAATGATATTGCGTTGATTCAGGAGTATGTTTGTCAGCATGATATGAATTATACTTCTGTGGCGGCTATGTCGCGTGACCTTGGTATCGGGTACAACCGGTGTATGCGGCTGTATAAGAAAATCGTTGGTGAACGGTGAGATTCGGGGTTTTGCGGTTGATGTAGTAATCAAAATCTGTGAAAGGATTTGATGGTCATTGGCTCAATACGATATATATGTTGCATATCGAGATATGAAGATGCTGTGCGAAGAGTCACAAGGTGAGTGTCGTAAGGCGTTGAGTTTGTGCAGAGACTTTCAAGACGAATGTCGACAGGCTTTGAATTTATGTGAAGAGTCTCAGGCTTTGTGTAAGCGTGCGCAAGATTTGTGCCGAATGGTAATTAAACAGAGAGACGATTTGGCTGAGCAGTGTGCATTTTATGAGCAGGTTTTTGTTCGGTATGAAGCGTTGTTTCAGGAGTATGGGATTCCTTTTGAGTCTGTGTTTGATAGTGATGATGAAGAGGATATTAGTCTTCTTGGGGAGCTTTATAAGGATGTTCTGCCTGAGCCGAAGTCTTGACGCAACACCTTGATTCCATTCGGTCCTGATTCAATTTTTGCCACAATAAAAAATAAAGCCACCCTGCTTTGTATCGTAGATTGATACAGGGCAGGGTGGCTTTGGTTTGTGGCGTATCATGTGGCGGCCGCGGCGCCGGGCAGCGGGACGATGCACGGGGCCTTATATTGGTGCCGCCGTTTGGGCGATGTATGGCCCGTGTCGGCGGCGTGCGTCAGGTGATGCCGCCGTGGCCTGGGTCGTGGGTTGTACCGTTGCCCGCCCCTTGGTGCGCATATTGTCGCGGGGCGGGTGCCTTGGTGCAGTGGTTTTGGCTATGGCTTTGTTGCCGTACACGGTACGGACGCCGTCATAGGCCGTTGTAATTCGTTGGGCGGCAAGGTTTTGGCGTATTTGTTGATGCGTGGCCTTGTTGCCCGTTGGGTTTCGTAGTAGCGGACGGCGAGTGCAGCGTTGTAATTCGTTGAGCGGCGGTGCAGTTTGTTCTGTGTGTCCGCCACCCGTTGGTTTTACATGATGGTGCGATGATTGTCACATTGTTATTCGTTGGGCGGCAAGGTTTTGGTACGCGTATTGATGCGTGGCCTTGCCGCTTGGAGTTAGTTTGTTCTATGGTTGTTGTAATTCGTGCCCCGCAAAAGGGGAATCCCCCTGCACCGGTTGTGATGCAGGGGGATGTTGTTTCAGGTTATGGCTTTAGCCCATACCGGCACGAGCCCAGTTGTTGTCGATGCGCATGAGCGTAACGATACTCTGTTCGATGGTGTAATTGCTTTTCGGACTGAAGGTCGTGCCGGTTGTCCCGGTCATGGCCCCGACGCCGTACACGGCTCGAACGCCATCGTAGGCCCAGTCTGCGATTTCATCGGTAAAGGGCAGGCTGTCAGCGTACCAGACAGTCCACCCGGTTCTGCCAACGCTGTCGAAGTCGTTAATGAGGCACTCCATCATGCGGGTCAGCATGGTGGCCGCCTGTTCGCGGGTAATCAGGTCATTGGGCCCGACATATACGCCGGAACGGTTGGGAGCGGAGTTGTAGCCGCCCAAAATTCCGAGATTGAAGGCCTTGGCCATGTTGGTGTTACCCTGACTGTCCGCAAACACATCGTCGCCGGAGTTGACGGGGATGGTGTAGTCCTCGCCGGTGATGTCGCCCATCAGGGTCTCGTAATACCTGATTGCCAACGCCGCAAATTGTCCGCGGGTGATGGCACGGGTATAGTCACTGCCCAGCAGGTCGGTGACAGCGGGCTGATAACCAAAGACATTAGGGTCGTCATCGAGGTAGCCCATGCTGATGGCTGTGATAATGTCTTCAGCGGCCCAGTTGTTGTAAGTGACGCTGGTGGTATCCGTGTCGACAACAGGGGTCTCGGGCTCGGTCACGGGAGTTTCCGTGACTGTCTGATTGGAACCGTCGTTCCAGTTGGACTTCAGGCTGGCTGTGGCAAAGTCGAAGACATCGTCGACGGTGCGTGCAGTCTCAGTGCCGCCCATCTCGACGGGCAGGTATGCCAGTGCCCAATCGGGCAGGTTCATCTGGGACACATACTGCTTCGCCTGAGCGTACTGGGACGCAACGGTGGATGCATCGGGCCACACGGGCACATCTTGAATAAAGGTGTTAGGACGGAATGTGAATGTGGGTACGCCGATGCTCACGCTACCCTTGCTGGCAGGAGTCCATTCAGCAAAATCTACGCGGTCGTTGCTACTCCGGTATGCGATTTTATCGGCTGTCATTCCTCCGTTGCTGGAATTCGCGCCGTAGTATTTGCCGCTGGTCTCGCCTGCGCAGACGATTGCGTAATCAAGATTGCTGTCTTCGGTGAGTTGTTCAAATCCAGCGTCGAGGCAGATGATGTTACGCAAATTGTCGCAACCAACGAACAGGGCACGCACTGCATTGTAGTCAATATTATCGCCGATGATGACGGTCTCGATGTTGGGGTTGTTGCGGAACGGAGTGATTTCTAACTGGGAATGCTCGAAGTTCAGGAAGTTCATCTGGGTCATGGACTTTCGCGCGTTGAACTGCATGGTTTCGTCGACATTGCGGTTGATTTTGGCTTCGACTTCTGCGTCAGTCCAGTCGTTGGTAATGACCAGCACGCCATTATGGAGTACCCACTTGATGTTCCCGATGGGACGCAGTTCGTCGAGCGTATGGGTTTCTCCCGTGCCGCCGGTGATAGTGTCATCAACACCGTTGATGATGGCATATGCGCCGGTGGCCCGGACGCCCGTGAAGAACGAACCATAACCGCTTCCAGACGAGGAACCGGGTGTTCCGGATGTGAAGATAAGGTCATTATACAGGTCACGCGCGGCAGGGTCAGTCAGGGTCAGGTTGCCACCGAGGGTCGTGTTACCCTTGATGTAACCTTCGTACAGAATGTCGTTGTAGCCGAGCGCACCGCCGAAGATGTTCACACCGACGATGGACAGGGACAGGATGGCCACCAGAAGGGACGCCATCAGTTTCTTGGAACTAAACTTAGTTTTCATTCGTAATTACCTCCTTGTAGGTGATGTTATCGGTTGTATGTGGGATGGTACGCTCCGGACTCGCACCACCTCGGACAGAGTGTTTTTTCTCTGTCGTCAATGCTCTGGCCTGCCGGGACGGCAGGGTTGGTTGAACGCGGCCATGCCGCGTATTCATCGGCCCAATCGGCCTTGGTTATGGCCATATCATGGGTCTCTAATGGCCGCGAAGCGGCTGTTCATGGCTCGCTTTTTATGCGCATCATGTTTTGGCCGGCAGGCCCGATTCCACCACCTGTGTATTTTTTGGGCCTTGGCCTTGTTCAGGTGGTGGCGCTATCAGTCAGCGTACAACCATGCAATTGCGTAGTTTTCAGGGTGCTTCAGTGTGTCGTTTAGCCGGTTCTCGGATAGTACGCACTCATATCGCCAACTGGTTTCGCCGCCGCCGGCGGGCAGATTGAACAGCAGGCATTTTGCGTCGGGCCTTGCTTCATCATTGGCCGCGGCCGCCGCTACCGTAAGTTCTTGTGTGTGGTCACTGTTCAGTATGGGTAACGCACCGTCTGAAGGGCCGGATAGTACGCCACCTATGGCCATCATCAGGTCATGGATAATGTCGCTGTTCCACGCTTTGCTGTAAGCAGGATGTGTTCCGGTTCGTCAGAGCCCCAGACGATGGTCGAGACATCTCGGGTAATATAGCCCTTGAACTGTTCGTTGTATGCCCGCTTCAGCGCTGACGCCAACTGGGCTTCTCGTTTCTCGGGACGGTCATCAGGATTGCAGATGGTCGAGACACACGCAAGAATACGAATGGATACGCTCATGGTCGTTGTGACCTCCTCTCTGGTGTATAGTTTAGATTCACAACCATGTTCCCGCCATGCGGGGAGCATGGACCTGTTCCAAGATTTTAATCAGGAGGCAGACTTTGGCCTTGTGCTTTGTTCGTCTGCCTCCTGATTGGGTGACCTTTTACCAGATGTCGTCTTCGCTGTGCGTGTAGGTGATGTGGACGGTCAGTCCCTGATTGGTATCATCACGCTCGTCGATGACATGGAAGTTGGGGTCATTGCGGTGACGCTGCTTGAATGCCCACGCTTGGTCATACGCATGAGCCAGAGGGGTGTTGCGGAAGCAGACATGGTCGGTCACGACCTTGACTTCACGCTTCTCGGGTTTTTCGTCACCGTACAGCAGGAGCATCGGCTCATCGGCCGGCTCCGTACGGTTGTAGCCGCTGGTGCGGCCTTCCAGTTCGGCCATGTGCTGATTGTAGATAGCCATGAACTGCTCATGAAACTTGTTCGTCATTGAGACGGCCTCCTTTCGCCGTAATCTCTGCGTTTGGATTTTGACCGCCGGGCTTTGCCAAATGGCTGTAGTTCTCGTAGGTCAACGCAGGATTGAAAAATCGACAATCACGATTGATTGTTTCAATTTAATTCAGAGAGGAGATCATAATGATGTGTTCCATTGTCAAGGTGCAGGTGCGGGGGGCAGGGAGATGCGGCAGATCATTCCTGCTCCAAAACGGGGGCAGAAAAGTAATGGGAGAGGGGTGCAGCTACGCGTCCCTCTGTCATCTGTGCACAGAGTGTCCCCCTCTCCTTTACAATATATATACGCTGTGGTTCCCGACAGGGTGGCTCCCGGGGAGAGGCCGTTTCCGGCCCCGCCCCGGGCCCAGCCGGAAACGCAAAAGCGGTGCCGAGTGCAAAGGACCCAACACCGCCTGAATCATTCAGAGCGTAACACAATAGGCCCTACTCCCTTTCACCCTTGCAAAAACAGGGGCGGCTGGGTATAATAAGGCTACGGTGCAGTCGTGAGACTGTTGTGTTGAGTGGTACCGTCACTCATCATAGGCCCGTAGGGTGCTACCAACACCCTGCGGGCTGCCGCTTTTTAGCGTTTCCAGCATCATTTTATACCACGTCGCCTGGAAAATCAAGTGGTTTCCCGTATTTGCAGGCATGGTATCAGCCGATCCTCGGCTTCCAGCTTCAGCTCCACCCCTGCGCTGGCGGAGACAGCGGATTTTTGAGGCATGGGGACCGCTTTCCCCCCAGGGGAGGAATACATGGGGATGCGTCCCACGCGGGCGTACGTGGCCTTGCCGGGGGTCATGACTTCAAGGCCCCGGCGCGAAAAATGGTGCGGTAGGCGACCCAGCCTACCTTAATATATATATGTATCCGAATATGATCCGCCGTAGGCGGGCAGACTAAAATGGGGATGGGACGACAAGTGTCCTGTCCCCATTTTTGTCATTAAGGGCACCCGAAGGGCAAGCGGCGGCCCCCGGACGGCGCGCAGTAAGGGCCCCGCGATCTGCCGCAAGGCAGGGCGCGGGGTGACGCTGCGGCGGCGGGCTTGTCCCGGCGACGTGGCGTCAGTCCTGCCGGCTGTGCCGGCCACGCAGACGGTGAAACCGGCGGCGTGTCAGGACCCCTTATGCCCTTTGCCTCTTCCTGCCGCTTTCTGTCGCCGAATGGTGACAAACGGCAGGAGTAGCCCATATATGGTGCAATTTTCGGTGCAGAAAATTGCTGAAATCATGGTTCAAGGAATGATGAAATTCATCATTTTGGTGAACCATGATTTTTTCCCTGCATATATGGGCGTATTTTGGAGCAACGCGACGCCAGTTTTCAGCACGGTTGCTTGTCGCATGACACGCGTGCTGAAAACTGTATCTGGCCGCAATTTTGCGCATTTTCAGCATTTTTCCTCCAACTGGAAAAATGCTGAATTTCATCTTTTTTCCTCTGACTGGAAATTTGGGGGCCTGCTTTTGCCGTGACCGCCCTGGGCCGGACCCATTAGTGCGGGGGTGTGTCAGTCTGTGACGGTCATTTCGGGACTTTAGATTTCAGCAGGACCGGGGGGGAACAATATATAAATACATGGGAAAGTTGCAAAAATGACTGTCACCGACCTGCACCATCTCACTATGTATTCGTTTTTAGGGGGGCTCTCTTTAGAGAGCCCCCTAAAAACTTAAATTAAATCCTTAAAACTGCTTCCAACTACCCCCGCATATACCCACACGCCCCGCTTTGCACTCACATCGTAGCATAATAAATTAGAGTGAATTTATTGTTTACATACCGTTCACACTTGAGCGCTTGACAAATATCGTTATTTGATATATTATTTATTCGTAATTAAATTATAAATCCAATGCACAAGATAAGGAGGACGCAACCATGAGCACTAACTACGATTGTTTGCCCGACGGCCAGCAGGCGCAGCCAATGCCTGACCCAGCCGCCGCCAGCAACGCTCCGACTTTGCGCGAGACACGCCACATCTTTGCGGCGGCTGCCAAGGCCGGGTTCGCGGACTTAGCCAAGGCCCTGCTCTGCGAATATGATGTGGAGCAGCTCGCCGAGCTGGACCCGACTCTGTACGACCAGTTTATCGGTCAACTTGAGAGGAGATGTGGGCTATGTCTGCGGGACTGACCTATCTGCCCCCAAGCGGACTATGGATGCTGTGTCCACCGTCGCACAAGCTCTGCGGCGGCACGGCAGCTGTGGCAAAGGCGATAAGCCACGACGAGGGGTACGGATGGGGCCAAGTCAGCGCCAACGAGGAGCAAGGCCAAGAGTATCACCGCCTTGCCGCGGACAAGCTGCGGGTGCGGCTTGGTACGCAGGATGCCGCTCGGACGGATGACCTGCAACACTATGATGCGATGATGGCCGAGCGGACGGAGCAATACTGCGATGAGGTCATGCGGATATGCCGTGAGCGCTATGACAGCGAGCAAGATGTCCGGGTCGTGATCGAGGAACCATTTGAACTAGAAATCTGCGATGGCATCCACTGCCGAGGGCGGGCGGACTGTATCATCTATACATCTGTCACCCTTGACATCATAGACCTTAAGTCCGGGCGGGGGGCCCTTGTGTCGGCCTACCGTAATCCACAGATGATGGTGTATGCACTCGCTAGCCTCGACCTATGTGCTGATGCCGACCCGGAGATACGCCTGACCATAATCCAGCCGGCGCTGAACAACATCAGTACCGCCTCCATCACCAGGGCCGAACTGCTTGCCTGGAGGGACGAGCACCTGATTCCCGCGGCCCGGCAGACGGTGGAGGGGGCAGGCAGCTACCATGTCGGCGACCACTGCCGATTTTGCCCGGCTCGGCCCACTTGCCGCGCAAGGGCAGAGCAGATGCAGGCGTATGTGTCATCTGTCCAGCAACATGCCTTAACATCCCCGAAATTATCGCTCGACGATGTGACAGGGCTCTTGGACGGTATCGACCACTACGAGGCATGGGCCAGAGATATCCGCAGATGGGCGACGGACGATGCCATGGCCGGCGAGCGGATACCCGGTTACAAGCTGGTCATCCCGCGCAACGGGGCGCGGAAGTTTGTGAGCGAGCAGGCTGTTGTTGATGCCGCCCGGCGTGCGGGAATCGACCCGTACAAGCGAGTGCTCAGATCTCCCCGTGAAATCGAATTGCAGGTTGGGACGATGCAATACGAGGAATATTTTGCCACCCTGATCTCCTCGGAGGCCTGCAACCCCAGGCTGGTGCCAGTAAGCGACCCGCGGCCCGAATACCGACCGGCCAAAGATGATTTTAACAAGGAGGTAAGCCCCAATGACACCATTTGATGATGTCCGCCGCAGCGAAATGTCTGCGGCAGGGGCCTGTGCGGTCGGTCAGGCCGCACAAGCCAGTGACCCCACGCGGGTCACGACCGATGTAGTAACCCTGATGTACCCGTATCTGCTGGCCCCGACCACCTATCAGGGCAGAGGTACGCCGTACTATAGGTGTTGCCTCGGCGTGCGCAACGAGGACCGGGCAACAATCGACCGCCTGTTTGATGGTGTGCGTGCGGCGATTGCGCGCGGGGCGCGGGACAATATGATTTATGGCATACCCCTCCCAAACGGGATCGTGGACGATGATGTCATCAAGTCATTCCGTCTTACAATCCATAGCGGGGAGATGGAGTATCCTGGTGATAAGCGATTTGCCCCATACATCCTGGCCAACTGTAAGACCTATCAGCGTCCTGCTGTGGTGGACGCCAACTGCCAGCCGATTACGGACCCCGATGCTGTGCGGCACGGCATGATGTGCCGGGCGACGGTATCGTTCCGCACCTACAACTACATGGGCACGCGCGGCGTCAGCTGCACGCTCCATCATGTTCAGATTTTAGAGTAATTTTTTTAAGGAGGAATCAATATGTATCAGAGTAATATGGATGGGGCGACCAGACCTGTGGCAACGCCCCCGGAAACAACGCCACCATCAGCGGTAACGCCCTCGGCAACAGCAGCAACCACGTCTGCGTCACCACCATCTCCGCCAGCAACCGGGAAGCCTAAGGGGTTTGCGCTGCCCACCGCTAAGTTGATGCCCGTAGATTATACCCATGTAGGACAAGCCCTTGTCCTCAAAGGTTACTACGGGGACCAGTTGCGCTACTCAGAGGCCACAGATTGGCTGGTCTACAACGGATCGTACTATGAGCAGGGGATGGAGACCCGTGCCCGCGGACTTGCCCAAAAAATGACGAACACCCAACTGCACGAGGCTGAAGCGGCTTTGAAACAGTGTAAAGTCATGTCCAAACAGTCAGGCCTGAGCGACAAGCAAAAGAATGACCTTGCGTACACGACCAAGATGATGGAAGCCTATCGCAGCCATGTGTCAAGATGCCGCAGTTCCAGCGGTATCACCGGGACCCTGCGGGAACTGCGGCCAATGCTGCTGACAACAGTTGATGACCTGGACGCGGACCCGTTTTTGCTGAACACCCCTACGGGCACAGTGGATTTGCAGACCGGCAAGATGCTTCCGCACAAATCGACCGACCTGATAACTAAGCAGACCAACTACAGCCCATCGCTAGATGGCATGGACCTTTGGCTGGATGCACTGGACACATTTTTCCGCCAGGATCAGGAACTGATTGATTACGTCCAGGAGATTGTCGGAATATCGGCTATCGGCAGGGTTTACAACGAGTTTCTAATCATTGCCTACGGCAGCGGGCGTAACGGCAAGAGCACTTTTTGGAACACTGTCTCCCAGGTCCTGGGCACCTACTCCGGCAACCTGTCCGCTGAGACCCTGATGGTGACCAAGGCCAATGTCCAGCCCGAAATGGCAGAGCTGCAGGGCAAGCGCCTGGTCATCGCCTCCGAACTGGAAGAGGGCATGCGTCTGAATACCGCCCGGGTCAAGCAAATTTGCTCCACAGATCGTATTTTTGCGGCGAAAAAGTACCTTCAGCCTACATCTTTTGCGCCAAGCCACACAGTCGTTTTGTGCACAAACCATCTACCCAAGGTCGGTGCTATTGACACTGGTACATGGCGGCGTCTGCTGGTGATACCGTTCAATGCAAAGATCGAAACCGATTCTGACGTGAAGAACTACTCTGCGTTCCTCTGTGAAACCGCTGGTGAGGCAATCCTTCAGTGGATCATCGACGGCGCAGTGCGTGTAATCGCAAAGGACTATCATCTTCGGGAGCCTGCTGTTGTGCAAGACGCTGTGAAAAAGTACCGGGATGACCAGAACTGGCTGGCACACTTCCTGGAGGAATGTTGCGAAGTGGATGCATCCTACACGGCACCATCCGGCAAAACATACACCAGATACCGCGATTTTTGCCGAGAAATTGGAGAGTATAGCCGCAGTACAACGGATTTTTATGCGGCGCTCGAATCACAGGGGTATTATCGTTCACGCACCAGAGATGGGAAAATAGTACACGGATTTAGACTTTTGCCCGACCCTGATGATGACAGTATAATCGTGACAGCCCCTGACGCTCCAGTACCTGCGGCCGGCTCTGAGCCTGCGGCAACAGCATAACTTTGCCCTGTATAATCCTGTATAATAGTAATGTATATATATAAAAATAAAATTGAAAATAACTGTACGCTCGACGATGCGCACAGAAAAAAATAAAGCCCCTGCAAGTATCTCTGTGGTGATGAGATACCTGCAGGGGCGTACTCTTTTCTTGAACCGTGATCTATTGGCTGTTCGGGTTGTTGTTGCCGGCTTTCTTCTCCTGCAAACGGGCGTCTGATATAAATAGTAGTACCACGGCGGCCAATATGATGCCGATGCCTACCGGCGTTCGGATAAGGTTAGCAGCGAGGCCGGCACCGGGGATGTGGCACAGGTACACGCCGGTGATGTCGGCCTCAGTGAGCAGGATGTCGTCATCTACCGGGTTGGCATCCCCTTTGGTCAGAACGCCTTCGTCAAAAATAGCAATGATGCGATGCACAACTTGCATGTGGTCATACGGCCGGTCATAGACGATGATGTCACCCACTTGGAGGCTGTCATAGTCTACATGGGTGTCGATAAGGCACAGGCTGTATGCAGGTATCGTTGGCGCCATTGATCCGGTCGTATTTGGGCAGAGGCGCAAGCCGGACAGCAAAAAAAATCCATAAATGACCAGGAAAACAAGAATGGGAACCGCTGCGGCCCGGAAAAATTTGCAGACTGTCGGCGTGGACTCGGTTATTTGTTCCTTGTCCATATTTTGTCGCCCCCTTTCAATTTTTCATGTTGTTTGTGAACCCTATCATAGTACAGTTGCGAGAGGTCTGCAAGAGTGTTCCCGCTATGATTTGCCATCCTCCCGCCACCGGCGCAATCCTGTATCGAGAAAATACCGCAGGGCGTGAGAGTAGGCCCCCATACCTTGCGCCCGCATAAACACCTCCAACTCCTCTCTCTCCATCGGGGACAGATGGATTGTCACGGTATAGATTTGCCGCTCCTGAGCTTCTTTTGCCGCCCCGGACTGTGGCCAGAACGGCGCAATTCCAAAGCGTTTTGCGTAGGGCAGGAGCCGGTCTGCCCGGATGCCAAGCAGCTTGGCGATGCTGGCTTTGTCCCGGATCACATGAGACGCGGCCAGCTCCCGCATCCGGGTCTCCAGTGTCAACGGGATTTGCTCCTGGGAGAACAGTACCTCCGGCCCCTGCCCCAGCATGACGGTCAGCAGAGCATACTCCTCCGCTGAGTATATCATGTAGTGCCGCAGGCGCAGGGCGTGGGCCTTGGTGATATGGTCGCCAAAGTAATGCTTCACCAGTTCGGCTCCATACTTGTCCGTCAGGGCGGTGTGTAACTTATCAACGTCAAACGCCTGCTTGCGGATGCTGTCCTCATTGAGCAGGCCGGCGTTCTCCATGGCCCGGGCCAGATTGTCGGCCTCCCGGTTTGGGCTGAGGTCGTAGGGCATGGTCAGGTAGGTGCAGAGGGCGTCGGTCAGGGCTGATTCGTAGTCCAGCGCCCCATAGTCCGGCGTTGCCCCATCCTGCCCGTCCAGTGGCAGATACTGTGCCCCCAGGGGCCGGGTGTTGGGAATGGGCTTGTCCAGGAGCCGGCAGTGATGGCGGGGGCACAGGGGCATGAGCCCGATCTGGTGCTCCCGGTGCCAGTATGGTTCGCCGTAGGTTTGAGTGTCCTCCTGGAGGCAGATGGGGCAGTAGCGCAGGGAGCGGGGCTTGATGTCCCGGGTGGCCCGCAGATACCGGGGCCGCATGTCCTCGCCCGCCAGAAAGGCTTCCAGGATGGCGGCTTTTTTCTCCTGGGACTGAAACCGCATCAGGAATGGGAGCAGAGTGTGTTGCAGGGCAACCTCTTGGGCAGACAGGAAATCTGGCGGCAGCTGTTCCAGGATTTGGTGAATACTGTTGTTTGGAAAAAAGCTGCCCACATCCGTGTCACGGGCGTCGCCGAACAGGGCTGCCATGGTGGCCTGCCAGGACAGGGCGCCGCTGTGGGTATGGTAGCGGGCGATCACACTGTACCAGAGCTCGTCCGGGTATGGTGTTGGGAAATAATGAAGCATGTAAGAACACTCCCAGCAGTAAAAAATGATGTTGAATTTTACAGCAGATTGAGATATACTGAGCATAAGAAGGGGGCTGAGCACCATGCCGAATATCAAACCCATCTCCGATCTGCGCAACTATACCGAGGTTCTGCACGATGTGGCGGTAGGCGCTCCGGTGTTCCTGACCAAGAATGGCCGGGGCCGGTACGCCATCATGGATATACAGGACTATGAGCGGACCCAGGCCACCATCCGGCTGATGAACGAGCTCGCCAAGGGCCGGAAATCCGGGGAAACCGAAGGCTGGCTGACACCGGAGGACATGAGGGCACATTTCCGTGCGAGGGCTAATGGGGAAAAATAAGATACACTACACGGTAGAGTCCCGGCGGGATTTGGACGAGATATGGGACTACATCGCGTCCGACCTGCAAAACACTTCTGCGGCGGAGCGTATTGTGAACCGCATCATGGACGATGTAGACCAGCTGGAAAACCATGCGGAGCTGGGCGCGTCTCTGTCCTCGATTGCCGATGTGGAGAGCGACTACCGCTTTCTGGTGACAGGCAGCTACCTCACCTTCTACCGGGTACACGGCAGCGACATCTATGTGGACCGTGTGCTCTACGGGCGCCGGGACTATCTGCGCGTCCTCTTTGGCGACGCGAAGGATGAAGCAAACCCGGAGCAGCCGATGTAGGCACTGCCCCAATGATCTGAATAGGCAAACCCGCTTGCAGGGTGACTCGCCCCTTGGACGGCACGGCAACGCTGTGTCAGGAGAGGCAGTTATCCAGGCGCAAGCGGGTTTTCTGTGTCTATCCCGCAGAATATTCAGCCGCTTGTGAACACCTCCAGGAGTCCAGCTTGTTCCAGGGCGGCAGCCGCGGTTTCCGGGTCCTGGCCCGCCGCCACCAGGGTCAGGATGTCGTGCTCGTCCCGTTTGGCTTTGGGCCGGCCCCGGGGCACCGCATAGAGCCGGCAGACGGGTTCCGGCTCTAGGGCCTCTGCCGTGTCTGCCTCGGCGTCTGTTTCGGTGTCCTCGTCCGTATCACACACGGAGAAGTCGGACAGGTAGGTTCCCTTGGCGTAGGTCTTGGGCACGACGATGCTGAGCGTCTCCACGGCTTTGCGTATCAGCTTGTCGTCCAGCCGTTCGGCCCCCGCCTGGAGAGCCTGCACCTGGGCCTCGTAGAAAATCTTGACGATGTATGCGGGGATGCCGCCGGACAGGTCATAGACCAGATTAACAAGTGCGTCCGTGAAGTGGGCACGCTCCGGGGTGTACTGATACGGCCACAGTTCATGTAGGAAGCGACGGTAGATGCCGTCCGGACGCATGGGGAGCAGACGCAGGCCCCGGGTCCGGCGCTTGAGGTGCTCCTGGGACAAAAAGAGGTCCTCGGCGGACGGGGTGCCCACATAATAGATGCTGGTGCACGCCTCGTTGGACAGCTCCACCAGGAACTTGATGAGGGCCTTGCTCTGTTTGTTGCGGGACGCGGTGAGGATGGCGTTCTGAATTTCATCAATCACAATGAGGCCCACATGATGGGTCAGACAGAGTATCTTGACCCTTGTAGCCAGTACGGAGGCGCTGGGCAGGCGGGCCACACGCTGGTTCAGGTCGCTGTAACTGCTTCCAATGGCCCGGTCGATGGCCTCGATGATGTTCAGGGCCAGGGTCTTGACGGAGCAGTCACCGGGGCATTCTACCATGAGCCATGTGACCTGGTTGCAGAAGAGCTTGCTGTCTCCATACTGGCTGTGCCGGATGACTTGTGGGATCTGGCGCAGACACCGGCGGATGGTGGAGGACTTGCCGATACCCGGTACACCGAGGATGGAGCCGCTGTCCGTGGAGGTGGCCACGGGGAGCTGCGCCAGGGGCGCGCCGTCCCCCTGGTGGATGGCGTGTACCCGGCGGATGCTGTCAATGGTGGCGCTGGCGGTGTAGGTGCTCTCCATGGCGCAGAACAGGGTGTTGTAAATCACGGCCATGTAGTCCAGGGGGACGAACACGGAGGAAAGGGCGTTGAGGCCCCGCCGGCGGTCCGAGGGTTTGAGCTGGGCGGCGTCCGGCGGCGGGGGTGAACAGGCAAGGCGGCGGAACAGGGCCTCTTTGGATAGTATCTCCGGCATGGCCTCCAGGAACGGGTTGGGCTGTGCGCCGCTGAGCTGATTGGGTGTGTAGACGGCATCCACTGCCGGCTGGTCTGGATATTTCACTGGTGTTTCCTCCTCTCCTGGGTCCGGTGGGCCTTGATGTCCGCGCCGCTCTGACGCCGGTCCGCCTCCGGTCTGGCCTCGTCCCGGATGGCGGTCAGCTTCTGGAGCAGCTCCACCCGGCCCTCGTCCTCCAGCTTCTGATAGTCCCGCTTGTGCTTCCGGTCCGCCTTCCAGTACAGCTCACTCTCCGCCCTGGCCGCGCCGTCATAGGCGGCATACTGCGGGGCGAGGCGGAAGGGGACATAGGCGCCGTCCAGCACCAGATAGATTTCCCTCACGCTCTGCCCGTCGTAGGCGATGGACACCTTCTGTCCGATCTGCCGCTGGCCATCCTCCGAGGCCAGGAAGCCGCCGTTGACATAGAGGAGGTGGTCGTGGCTGATGCCTTTGCGGGTCAGTTTGCAGGTCTTGCGGGGCAGGCTCATGTAGTAGACCTCCTGTGGGTTCAATTCCAGCAGGGCGGACTTGCCTGCGGCGGCGTAATACTGCCACAGGCCGGCGGCGGTGGGGGCGACGCCCTGCTGGAACATCTCCGGGGACATCTGGAGACTGTCCAGTACCCGGCGGTCGTTAAGGTAGAGGATGCAGTGGATAAGGATTTGGGTGAACTGGGTCAGGTCGAGGGATGCCTGCGCCCGGTAGTCCACTGCCCACCGCTCCTGTGCGTCCGCCTCGATGACGCCCCGGCCCCGCAGGATGGGCTTGTACCGGCCCTGCATCAGATCGAACATCTTTTCCACAAGTCCCTTTCGGTCGGGGCGGAACGGGGGCAGGGCCTCGCAGGTGACGCCGTAGCGGAGGCACAGTTCCTTCATGCGGCCGCCCAGGAAGTCCCGGCCCTGGTCTGTGATGACCTCAGACGGGAGCCCTTTGCTGGGCCAGTCGGCAGCGTCGATGTCGATGCCGTAGCCCCGGCAGTAGTCCACCTTGTTCATGGCGGCGTTGGCAAGGCAGGCCATGACGGCTTCCTCGCCCGCCTCATAGCCCACATAGAGCCCCGCAATCAGTTGGGTGGCGGTGTCCACGGCCAGGTAGACATAGGGGCGGCCCACGACCTTGGTGCGGTCCAGGCGGGAAACAAGGTAGATGTCCGCTGTGGTGGCATCCATCTGATAGGCCCCGATGTGATCTTTCCATGCCATGGCGGACCCGGTGAGGGGGCGGGCGGTTCTCTGGTAGTTGGTGAGGCCGTCCCGGGCGATGGTCCGCTCACTGCGGCGGTGGTATGCCTGGTCGTAGAAGTAGTGGCGGAAGGCCGGCCATGTGGGGCGCTTGTCTGCCAGATGGCCGTCCGGGTCGGTAAAGAATTGATGGAGCATGAGGTCGTAGGTGTCCCGCAGGGTGGGCCGCTTGGCAGAGTAGTAGAAGGTCTGGATGGCGCGCTTGTAGTAGTTCTCATACTCCGGTGGACGGCGCTCCCGGGACTTGTGCTTCATTACAGCCCCGGTGGCGATGTATTGATAGTACAGCCGCAGGACGCGCCGGCTGGTGGTGCCGTGCTCCCGCGCCGCCTCTGCCGCAAGCTGGCGGCGAATGGCAGGGTCGCTGACGCAGTCCTCGTTGTCAAGCAGGGGCTGAATCAACGCCATGCGCGCCTGCTCCGCGGCCGTCTGCGGCGCTTCCCCCTTCTCTGCGGCGCACGGCTCCGGGGCAGGTGCGCGGGGATAGGCGTCCAGTTCCCGCTGGTCCACAAAGCGGGGCGGCCCCGGAGCGTCACATGAGACGAGCCATGCGCCTTGGGGCTCTGCCTTCAGGATGCGGAACTGTTCGCCGTTGATGTCAAGGTACATCGCTTTTGCACTCCGTTTCTTCTGGATTTTGTTTGGTGTAAGTCTGTGACAGTCATTTCTGTACCTTTCCCATGTATTCTCTAAACTTAAAATTAAATGTTAAAATAAAAAAGTATGGAATATGACCGGCACGACTGTCACGAAACTTGTTCTGCTTCCACTCCCACTGTATTCTCCCCATGCGGCGAATGGCGGGGCGTAGAGGGCCGCCGCCCCCTGCGCCCCTTTTCCGTGTGTATTAGCAGGGGGGAGCGGCGGCATGGACGAGGATCACCAGGTGTCCCGCCGGGGAATAAACTCGACCTCCATCCAATCCGGGATAGGGTCGCTGGGCTCTCCGCCAAAACTGTTTCCCTGTTTCGTGCAGATGTCCGGCCGGCGGTCTGCCCTGGGGTCTATATCGACATACAACCTGCCCTCGCATTCATAGACAGGGCGGCTCCAGCTGTCACGGCCCACAAGCCGAAGCCGCAGTTTGGGCGGCCTGACTCCCCAGCGTGCCGGTTCCTTTGCAATAGCCCAGGCGGACAAGGGTGTCTTGGGGGCGCCCGGCATATCTTCGAGGGCCTCCGTCATGCCGCACTCGTCACATATATAGACATTGAGCCGGCGGCTCAGGGCGTTCTGTACGGGATCGCTTTCCATTACAGGTCGGCCACATCGTGGACAGGGATAGTCCCCATCCCACTGTTTCTTTGCGAACTGCTCAATGAGGGCCTTGGCCGCCCCTTCGCTCATATACTTTTTCATATCAACATCAACCTTTCTCTGTATTTAGCCGTTCATGACAGGGTGACGGGCAGGGGCCTCTGTGCAAGCACACCCTTAATATCATGGAACTTGGTCAGCCCCATCCCTCTGTATTCCCCAGGCCGTCAGGAAGCATGGGTCACACCCCCTCCCGGAACAGGGCAACGCGCCAGTCTGACACGCCCACGGCTTCCCAGTACCGGCGGGACAACTCCAGCTGTTCCAGCACGGTTGCCTTGGTCAACTCGTCCTCCCGTACCACCTCCCGGACAGCCTGGGTCCCGTCCGTGTGGTGGATCAGAAAATCTGTTTTCCACTCCTGCTTCAGATATGAGGCCCGGATGCCTACGGGGTTCACATGCTGGAACTGCTCCGGGTCAAGGCGGCAGTTCTCCTCGTAGTTCTCCACCCGGTCATCCGCCTCCAGCCTCTTGGCGTACTCCTGCTCCGCATAGCTGTTGACGCAGATGATGCGCCCGCACTTCCCGCCGTGAAACCGTATCTCTCTCACCTTTTTCGAGGCCCGCTTCACGGTAAATCACCTCCTCTGTTTTTGGATAAAATTCAGACTTACTTCCGATTTTTTCTGTATCTCCGTATTTAATCTGAAAAAATAGAGGCGTTTTGGAAGGGATTGGGAATTATCGGGGTGTTTTTTTCAATTAAATCCCCATTTAATTTGAAAAAACAGGGTCATTTCTGGAAGCACTTGGGAATTTTAAGGCCATTTTTTTAAATTAAATCCCTTAAATCCGAAAAATCAGAGAATTATTTTGAAACACTATGTCCCCGTCCCATCTAAAACCGTCATCTGTCCCAATATTTTGTCACTTCCATCCACACCCCCTTCCTC
>NZ_NFHA01000041.1:0-21122 GCF_002159225.1 Flavonifractor sp. An91
TCCTCCAAACCGTGTATTGAAACATCCTTGCGGGTCTGGGCGCTCTCTGCCCGATCCTGCTCATAGTAGATTTGATCGGACAGGGCTTTCAGCTCTGCAAAGTCATGTTCCGTTTTGTCGGGATTCTCCTTCAGATAATCCTCCAGTGTGATTTCTATGATTTCGTTATGAAAGCGATAAACGATATTTGGGCTGCTTTTGTTTATCGCATAGTCGCTTTTGCGATAATTTTGCACCTTTGTTACCTCCGATTTGTTTTTTGCGGAAAACAAATCGGAGGTGGCGGCCCCCTAATTCTTTGTCCAGGGAGCCTTAAATGAAAGCGGCCGACTTTGTATCGGAATACAAAATCAGCCGCTTTCTGGATATGTGCATTGAGAAGTTCAATAGGGCAGGCAGCACCGGCAGGCGGGGGTTTGTCCCCACTTGGGGAAAACTCCCGCGCACAAAAACGCAGACCAACGCCTATTGAAATTTGTCCATTGAAAGCCGTGTGTCGTTGATATGGGACAAAAAGCAACTTCTCAATGCTGTGGACTTTTTGATCCATAGCACTGTTACTCCTTGTCCGCTGCTATGCGGACGGCACACAGGCGGCTGGCATCATCCCCTTGTATTATAGAGTAGTAGTTATTAAAGCCCCTCTCCAAGGGCTGTGCTACACTGTAAGGGATGCTGTGGATTGGTGATCATCTCCTACCACAAGATGGCTCAAGAAAGGTTCCAACCACAGCCCCTTACACTTTTGTTGATCAGTTAAATACCGCCAGACGGTTTATGTGGAACAAGGCTACAAAAGTAAGGCGCACTGTGGATGCAGCATCACATATTTACCGTTGGAGGTATTTGTTATGATGGTTTCTGTTGGTATCGATGTCTCGAAAGATAAGCACGATTGTTTCATCGTCAACTCTGAGGGCGAAGTCCTGGCAGATGTGTTCACTATCCCCAACAACATGGATGGGTTTCACTATCTGTTACAACGAATCCAGGATTGCGCCAACACGCAGAACAAAATAAAAGTAGGGCTTGAGGCGACCGGACATTACAGCTACAATCTGCTCGGGTTTCTTCTTGACAACGGTCTACCCACCTATGTCTTGAATCCCTTGCGTACAAACATTTACCGAAAGAGTCTCAGTCTGCGAAAGACTAAAACCGACCGGGTGGATGCACGAACGATTGCTTCTATGCTGTTATCCGATGTGGGCCTCAAACCCTACACAGATACAGCATACCACAATGAGGAGCTAAAGTCACTGACCAGATACCGTTTTGACAAGGTGAAAGAGCGTGCCAAGCTGAAAAGTTCTATCGCTCGACTGGTCTGCATCCTGTTTCCAGAGTTGGAAAAGCTGGTTCCTTCTCTGCATATTGCTTCTGTCTACGCCCTGCTGGAGGAGTTCCCCGGTGCCAAACAGATTGCCGCAGCTCATTTGACGAGGCTGAAAACACTGCTCGAAACCGCCTCTAAAGGCCACTACAAACGGGACATGGCTCTTGAAATCCGGGATGCCGCCAGAAATTCTATTGGCTCCTGGATGCCTGCCAAGTCTCTTGAATTGCAGCACACCATCCGGCTCATCCGTGAACTGGACGACGAAATTGCTGAAATTGAAAAGCAAATTCAAGCCATTATGGATGAACTTAATTCTCCCATTACCACTATCCCAGGGATTGGATTCCGAATGGCTGCCATGATTTTTGCTGAGGTTGGTGACTTCACTCGTTTTGATTCCCCGGACAAGCTGTTGGCCTACGCTGGGATGTCGCCCTCAACTTACCAGTCTGGACAACTCAAGAATTGCTACCCACACATGGAAAAGCGTGGCTCTCGATACCTACGCTACGCCCTTTACAACGCGACCAAATATGTCTGTCACTGGAACCCGACCTTTGCTGCCTATCTTGCTAAGAAGCGTGCGGAGGGCAAACACTACAATGTCGCGCTTTCTCATGCTGCCAAAAAGTTGGTTCGTCTAATCTTTGCCATGGAGAAATCCAGGCAGCCATATTGCTCGGCAGCTTGAGGGCAACTACTTAAATAGCCAGCAGAGGCCTGACAAGACCTTAGCTTTGCTATACCTTTTTTGAGCTATCCTTTTTCACCACCACCATTCATTTTGGGGCTTGACTTTTAATAGTTAATCTTTCTTGGTTTGCATTGTCCGGTTATCGCGGGGTTTCCCGCAGCAAAGGCCATGCAGGCCTGTATCCCGGCACATATTGTGCTACATGTGGTCCTGCCACTTCCAGATGATGCTCCATTCGTCTGCAAGCAGATCATAGACGTATACTATGCCGCTGGGAGCGACCGCATACGTTTTTTCGCGGACGAACTGCTCCCCGTGATCGGTCCCCAGGGAGATGATCACACAGGGCTCGCCGCCTATGACCTCCGGCCTCTGGTCAAACAGTATACTCATGCCCTGCTCCAGCTGCTGCTGTACCTCGGGCACCCCGCCCAGCAGCTCCGCTGCCTCCTCCTCGGTCAGCTGCTCATCGGGATCATAATAGCTATAGAGCAGCATTTCCGTGACCCGACCCAGCTCATCCGTCCGGACCAGCCAGACGCTGCCGTCCGTCAGCATCTGGGGCGCCCGAGAGGTCAGATCCATCTGGGGGGCCGCCTGATAGGGCAGTGCCTCATACCGGCCGATGTTGTCGCCGTTTTCCGCTGCGTCGTCCAGCCACACCGTCTTTAACGCGTAATCCACTTTCCAGGCCGCTGCGCAGAAGGACTCGTTCTTTCTCGTCTCCCCCCGGGGCGTCCAGCCGGTATACTTTCTCAGCACCGGGGCCGTATCGTCATAGTAGCTGGAGAACAGGCTGTCCCCGTTGTTCATCTGTATCAGCTCAAGTACGATCCGCTCGTCACAGAGGGTTTTCCTCCGGATCAGAAAGTCCCCGGCCATGATCGTCGGCTCGCCCACCGGCTCGCCTTCTACCATCTCATAGAGCGTGAGTATCAGCGCATCGGGGATTTCATTGGCCCCGGCATACCGGCGCTCCAGCTTCCAGGCGCCCATATACTCCTCAATGGCATTGTGCTTCAGATCTGTGAGCCGAATGGTGAACGTGCCGTTATTGCCGAAGAAGATCCATGCCGCCGGGGTGTCCGAAGCCGGCGGGCAGTAGCCCCACTCGCCCTCCAGAGCCGCCCGCAGCGCGGCCTCCCCAGTAAAGTTGAGGGGATCGTCCTCCGACACCTCAAGCTGGAAGGCCACCCGCAGGTCCTTATCCACAATGCGGGCCACCAAGGTCGCCACCTCGGCCCGGCTGATCTGCCGCTGGGGCAGGCAGGAGCCCCGCTTGTCGGAGCCGGTGACGATGCCCATGCGGTAGAGGGTGTAGATGTTGTCCCGGTAAGGGGTGGAGGGGTAGAGGTCAGGGATGGCGCCGTCCGGGATGGAATTGATCTGGGTTCGCTGCCCCCGGGGAATGGCGCGGCAGAGCATATTCATCAGTTCGGCCCGGGTGATGGGGGCACTCAGGGCATATTGGCCCAGCGGGGCGTCAAGGATGCCCTCCTCCACCGCGTATTCCATGTAGCTTGCGTACCAGGGCGAGCCGTTGGTGAGGCTGACAGAGCCCTCGGTGAGGAGCTGGCCGATACAGGCGGCCAGCTTCACCGCCTCCGAGCCGGTGATGTCATCGTTGGGGGCAAAGCGGCCGTCGCCCCGGCCGTTGATCAGCCCGGAGTCCACCGCTGTGTCCAGATATTTGAGATACCAGGCGTTCTGATCCACGTCATAAAAGCCGCCGGCAGCCAGCGCCGTCCCGCCCAGGGCGGGCACCAGAGAGAACAGCATGACCGTCGTCAAAAGCAGACAGCTGATCCGTTTCCTCATGTGCTTCTCCTCCTTTCAGAATATCCTGTCACTTTGTCATGTGGCGATAGATGAAGGTGACGATCTGGGCCCGGCTGCAGTCCACATCGGGGCTGAAGGTGGTGGCGGAGCTGCCGTTGGTGACGCCCTCCTTGACGGCCCACAGCACCGCGTCGGCGTAGTAGGCGTCCGCCTTTACATCGGTAAAGGGGTTGGCCGTGCCCGCCGCCGGGGATTTGGCGGAGCGCCACAGGAAGGTGGCGATCTGGCCCCGGCTGCAGTTCACATCGGGGCTGAAGGTGGCGGCGGAGCTGCCCTTGGTGATGTCCTGCTCCACCGCCCACAGCACTGCGTCATAGTACCAGCTGCCCTTGGGTACATCGGTAAAGGGCATGGAGGCGGACTTGGGCGCGGGAGCGCCGGCGGCACGCCACAGGAAGGTCACCGCCTGAGCCCGGGTGCAGATGCCGTCGGGCAGGAAGGTGGTGGCGCTGGTGCCGGAGGTGATGCCCTGGTTCACGGCCCAGACAACCGCATCCCGATAATAGGCGTCCTCGGCCACGTCGGTGAAGGGGTTGTGCCCGGCGGAGAGTTCCACCGTAACGGTGCAGGTGGCTTCCTTTCCGCCGCAGGAGGCCTTGATGACCGCGGAGCCCTCGGCCACAGCGGTAACGATGCCGAATTTGTCAACATCGGCGACGGCAGGGTTGCTGCTGGTCCATGTGATGTCGCCGGGCGCATTGGCGGGATCCTTAACCGCCGTAAGCTGGTATGTTGCGTCCACCCCCATGCGGAGCTTCTCATGGGAGATGTGAAGCCCGGCCAGCTCGATCTCCGTCTCGGTGACGGCAGCCTGGTAGGACACCAGGAAACCGGGCAGCGGGTTCCCGGCCTGATTGACCACACACAGCCCCACCGTTTTGTAGTACGCGCTGACGTCCTCCGGATGGGGCTTGAGGGCCGTCACCGCTCCCGTCTTGGGATCCACGGAGAGATAGCCGTTATCGGTTACTTGCCGGGTGGGGCTGCTGCCGGGGGAGGCCCCGGTGTTCTCCTCCAGGACGCGCCACTCGTAGCGGTAGTTCCCCATCGCCCCCTCAGGGAAGACGGAAACTGCATACTCCGGCGGGTCGAGCTTCTCCCCCGGCCGCAGAGTCACGTCGGGCAGGGAGGAGGGGGTAACGCGGATGTCGGCATTGGTGCCGATCTCCGCGGGGTCCTCGTACACAAGGACCGACCAGCTGCCGTAACGGTTCGGCGCAGGGTAGCCGGGGTACTCGGCGGACAGACTGGTAAAGCCGGTCTCCTTGCCTGTGATGGTAATGCTGGTAACGGCCTGATTCTGATTGACCACATTGCTGCCTGTGGAGGTGGTGACGGTGTACTGGGGCACCGTATCCACCCATTCCGGCTTGAAGGTGAACCTCTGCCACTTGTTGGCATTGGCGGGGTTCATGCTCACGTCCAGGGTCACGCTCTCCCCCTTCTTGAGGAAGATGGTGTTCCCCTTGCCATAGTCCGCGTAGGGCCGGCCGTTCCGGCTCAGCACCAACTTGTACAGGTTTTCCGGATCGGCCAGCAGTACCGTCCCGCTGCCCGTCCGGACGCCTTCCTTTATGGTGTCGGTACCCTTGCAGCGGGTGTAGATGAAGCAGGTACTGCCGGGGGTCAGGCCGGTCACCGCCTCGGAAGAAATGGGCACGGCATCCTCAGGCCACCCCTCGGTCTGGGTGGTGGTGTACACATACTCCTGGTCATCCTTCCAGTTCAGGATCCGGAAGCCTGTAAACTGCCCGCTGCCGTCCTTCTCAGGCTGGAGCTGGGGCCATACCGGCTCCTTGTCGTTGGAGGCCTTGCTCACCCTCAGGAACGAGCCTGCCAGCTGGCCCGTGTAGCCCTTCGCTGTAACGGTCACCCGGAGGTAGGTATTCTCCCCTATATCCTCCGCCGTGGGGGTATAGCTTCTGTTGGTTTCGCCCTTGATGTCATCCCAGTCATAGCCCAGGGAGTAGCGCCGCTGCCACTGGTAGGACAGGTCAGCCTCGCTGAGACCCTCCGGCAGGCCGGTGAGGACGGTAGAGATGGGGCTACCATAGACGATGGCGCTGGGGTGGTAGATCCGGCCGGTGAGGACGGGATCCGGCTTGGGCGTCTCCTTCACATAGATGTGGACGATGTAGTGGCTGGACGAAGGTTCGATGATCGAGCCGTCCTTTTTCTTGCTAAGGCACAGATCAAAGATGTACTCCCCGGTGGCCGCACCGGCGGGAATGGTGACGGTGTGTTGGGTGAGCTTGCTGCCGATCCCCGAGGTGACTTTACCCCTGTCGGGGGTGGTGCCGGTCAAATCGATGACATAGGAGTAGCCCGCGTCCTGCAAAACCTGGGACATGGGGCTCCACTGGAAGGTGAGGGTATGGGCGGTGCTGTTGTCGAGATATACCATATCTGCCGGCTCGTCCCTGGAACACTTGATGGACTTGCCGTCCAGCCTGATCTCTACGTTCTCCTGGTCGCCGGCGGGCGTGATGGTGGCAGAATAGAGGGGGAATTCATAGACATGCAGGTTGGTGTCTGTGTCATAGTAATACGTCATCGCCTCATAAATATTGTCGGCGATATAGGTCTTGCCCTTGATGTTGACGCAGGAGCCGTCCAGGATATGCCGGAACGCCTCAGCTGTATAGTACTGTGCCAGCTCTTCCGTGGTTTCGTTCATAAGAATGTTGATTTCCAGCCATTTAAATGTTCCGCCGGTGATTTGGAACGCCGGGTAGGGGCAGGTTTTATTCGCGCGGATCCAGTAATCATCATTCAGGCATACGTTGAACTCGTCGAATGTACCGCCGCTGATGGCGAGGATGGTATGACGCGCATCGTGAAGTCCGGCGTTCCAGTATTCATTCCACTTTTTATAAAGCCCCACCGTAGAAAATGTGCCGCCGCTGATATGGAACGCTCCGTCCAATATACCCCGATCTGCAAAAAATCCCACGTGGCTTTTGAAGGTACCGCCGGAGATGGTGGTCACATTTTTGTTATCCGGATTTACCTCAAACCTCAGAACGCCTGTAAATTTGCCGCCTTCGATGTTGACTTCTTTTCCGGCCTTCGGATTTGAGTAGATCGCATAGCAGGTATCGTCACCGAACTCCAGTACGCCATCTTTCTCCGTTATATTGACGTTATCGTCCCTGTCCGTACAGTAGAGTTCACCGCCCTGAATTTCCAGATCGCCCGCGTTGTGGAACAGCGTTTGACCCGGCGTATTCTTTCCGTTGGCGATGGAGGTGAGCTTTCCGCCGGTCATATAGAGGGCTGATTCACTCCTGACCAGGATCATGGGGATCGACCACTTGCTGCTCTGATACAGCCGGATCTGGCCGCCACCCAAGCTGTCTTTGATGATAAGCTCCGAATCAACCAGGTCAATATAGGCCATAGCCCCCGAATTGATATCTGATTTGGTGCGCAGGGTCAGCGTCTTACCGTTCAGATCCAGGGTGTGCGCCTTCGAGCTGATGGAAATGACATCGTCTGGCGTAAGGCCGTGGGGAAATTCATACATTGTGTCAATGTCGCGGTTCAGCTTGATGTAATAGGCGTTGCCTTCCAGCGCCGCTTTCAGTTCCGCATAGCTGTTCACTTCTTTCTCGCCGGACACGGCGCTGGCCGTCCCGCCCAGGGCGGACGCCAGGGAGAGCAGCATAACCAGGGTCAGCAGCAGGCTGGTGATCCGTTTCCTCATGTAGTTTCTCCTCCTTTTTGAAAAAAGTCGCGTTCCACCTCAAAGGGATTGCAGGCTGGCGGCCAGATAGTCCAGAGACACGTCGTAAAACACAAAGTCGTCGATCGCACCTTTCCGCTTGGCTTCAATAGCCCGATGGACCGTCTCTGCCTGCCCCTCGGGGCACATGAGCATAATATGACAGTAGGGTGCTACCTCCCGCAGCCATGCACACAGGGCCAAACAAAAGTCCATGTCCTGAGTGCCGTCCTCGGCTACCTCCAGCAGCGCCCCGGCGGCCAGATGGGAACGGATGGCCACATCCGCGTTGGCATAGTCCGGCTCATAGCACAGCTGGATACCGGGAATATCCCGCACCTTGGTCATCAGACCCTGGGCCAGCGACGCCCGTCTCATAATTAACAGCACCGTTTTCAGCACCCCCACCTCCCTGCATATTAGATGTCTGGCTTTATTGTAGCCTCCTTTTGCCTCCCGCACCCTACCCGTTGCGGGTAGTCTTTTCCTGAAAAGAAAAAATCCACCGGCATTTGCCGGTGGACCACTGAGCTATATACTTAATACAGAGGATTGATCCAGCCGTTGGAGATCATATAGAAGGCCAGATCCACCGCCTTGGAAAAGCCGGTTTTGCCCAGCATATTCATCTTGTGGTACTTCACGGTGTTTTCACTGATGAACAGTTCCCGGGCGATCTCCTGATTGGTCATATGCTTGCACATCAGCCGCAGTACCTCCATCTCCCGGTCGGTGAGAGGGGCCTCCCCCTGGGGCAGCGGGATGGTTCTGGGCTCAGGAAAACAGCGCTCACCCCCCATCACCGCTCGGGCCACCTCCAAAAAGTCGTTGAGGCTCCGGCTCTTGTAGATAAACCCGTTGGCCCCGGCGGCTTTGGCTCGGGGGATATAGGTGATCTCATCAAAGGCGGTCATGACGATGATCTTGATCTTGTCATCTGCCTTTCGGATATCCTCCACCGCTTTCAGGCCAGAAGCGCCCCCCTCGGTACATACGTCCATCAGTACCAGATCAGGATGCAGGTGGCAGCAGAAGTCCTGAGCGTAGTCGGCGTTGGGCACTTCCCCCACCACGGTGAAATCCCCCGACGCCGTCAGCGCCGCGGTCAGCGATTCCCGCATGGATGCGTGATCCTCCACAATCAGGACTCTGGTCATTTCCCCTCAGCCTCCTTTGATACTGACAGTTCGATCCGGAACCGGGGAACGGTATACAGATCCAGTGTACCCCCCAGCCGGGCAATCCGGCGTCGCATTCCGCCGATGCCGCCCCCCTCCCGGATAGGCCCGGCAGGCGGGATGCCGTTGTCAGTGACCGTCATGCGCCAGCAGTCGTTGTGAAACAGATGGAACTGGATACGGGTGGCGTAGCCGTGGCGCACAGCGTTAGTAACACACTCCACAGCGATCTCGGCAAAGCTCTCCGCCACTTCTCTGTCCTCCGGCAGCGCTCCCCGGATCTCCACCGATACATCCATACCCTGGAAGGTCTCCCGCAGCAGCGCCAGACGGCGGGCGGGAGAGGGTGTACCATCCTCCCGCATGGCCGTGGGAAGGCTGCGGGCAAAGTCCATCAGCAGCGCCTCGTCCGGCTGTTGTCCGTCCCGCAGGGCACGGAGCAGCAGGCTGATACGCTGGCCCAGCAGGTCATGGACCCGCCCCTTGCTCCGGGCGATCTCCTCCGCCTCGCAGATGGTCTGGAGATGTTCGATGGTGTGACGCAGCTCCCGGCCCCGCTGTTCCAGGGCCTGGTTCTGCCGGGCCAGAAGTGTCACCGCGTCCCACCGCTCCGTTACGTCGTCGGCGGTGAGCAGGACAAAGGCCCGCCGGCCCATAGGGATGGCATGGGCGGAAATGCTCCATACAGAGGCGTCGGGAAGGCGAAACACCTGCTGGCCCCCCAGAATCTCCCGGGCACAGCCTCCGTGGAGTTCTCCGCCCTCCAAAAGCCGCTGAAATGCCAGTCCATTGTGCAGAGACTGCCCGCTCAGTTGCCGGGCCAGTCCATCCATTTGGCGGTTGCACAGCAGGATATCTCCCGAACGGCGGAAGAACAGCAGCCCGGTGTGCAGGGTGTCGATAGCCTCCTTGACGGAGACGGAGGAAATCTGGGTATAAAGCTCCCGCCGGCGCAGCAGGCAGATATGTACGCTGCGTAGCAGGAAAAACACAAGCCCCGTCAGGAAAAAGACCGGGTAAACAGGCCCCGTAATCTGCTCTGTCATGGGCAACAGAACTGCTGCCCCGCCGATGACGAAAAATAGCCATACCTGCTCCGTCCCCATGGCGGCGGCAGTACCCAGCGCCGCAGTCAGCAGGAACACCATCTGCCGGGCAATTCCATAGGCGCTGGGCATCAGAAAGCCGCCGTACAGCCCGTACTGTACCTGCCCCAGCAGGGCGGCAAAGAGGAAGAGCGCCGCCAGGATGGCACACTCCATCCCGTTTTCCGCTCTGCGGCCCCAGCCAATATGCAGGCGGCGGAGGCTATAGGAGACGGTCAGGGTCTGCAGCACGATGCACACCGCCGCCATCATCACCAAAGCGGTCAGTATCCAGTGGGGAAAGCGATAAAACTCAGCCACAAGCCTCACCTCCCAGGGGTATCGTCATACAGATCCCGAAGGCGTCGTCCAGGTCCTTGCAGGAAATTTGCCCGCCCATTGCGGTCACCGCCGCCGTCAGTTCCTCCGATAATTGCCACCGTCCAGGATCGCCTCCGGGGAGGAACCGGAATACCAGGCAGGCGCCCTCCGTCTCCAGGTATCCCATCAGCGGGGAGGCCTTCTCTTTCAACGCCCAGGCTATGGTCTCAAAGGCGAAGTCGTAGCATAGTGACGCGCTGCGGATCTCCAGTCCGTTCCTTTGCCCGCAGCGGATCAGGGCCTGCAGTCCCGCATAGCGGGCCAGCTCCGCCAGTTCATCCAGATACATGCTCAGCTCATCGCCGGGGAGAGGCTCACCCTGGCGGGCCAGAAAGAACAGGTTGCATCTGCGTTTAATATGACACAGGCACAGGGTAATATAAGCGGTCAGGCCTTTTGACTGCTCTGTTTCCGGCAGAGCTTCAATCAGGCGTACCAGAGATGTGATGCGGCGTTCCATGTCACGGTCCAGCTGCTCAAACAGGGCTCGGTTGGTCTCCGCGGCCAGCAGGCGCTTTTTTACCTCGCCCTCCTCCCGCAGCAGGGCATTGGCTGCCTCCAGGCGGGTCTGTACGTCCTGGATCTCTCTGCGCAGCCGGTTGGTCTGAGACAGGTCTTCCTGCCATACCGCCATACCGCTGCGGACAGGAACGGCGTGGAGCTGGGTATCTCTGTCCCGCAGCAGAGGCTGCTGTATGTCTGTGCGCAGCCGCTGCCAGACTGATCGGGAGATGGGACGGGCTCCGTGGGAGGATAGAACGGTGCGGCCATCCTCATCCAGCAGCGTCAGGCCAATGGGAGCGGACGCAAACAAGCGCTGATATTGGATATTCACCGGGATCAGCCCCCCGTGGAGCACCGTTTCAAAGAACAAAACCGACAGAATGCAAATATTGACCGTAATATCGCTCTCCCATGCCAACGGTACCCGTTGGATGTAGGCGGCAAGATAGGCCAGCAAGCCGCCGCAGAACAGCAGTGGGAGTACGCGGCCTCTCCGGCTGGGGCTTCCCCGTCCCTTGCGGAGCAGATTCCAGAGAGCAAATGCCAGGAACAGGAGGGAGAAGGCCATAACCGCCCAGAATCCCGGCCCATACTGATAATCCGAAGCCCAGTTTCCACCCGGTGTAAAGCGGAATACCAGCTGATGGAGATCGTTGGTCAACACCAGCAGCACCGAGAGGATATACACCGCAAGGGGCGGCCACAGGGGACGTACCAGCTGCTTTTCGCCCTCTCCCCGGTCCAGGATCTCCGTCAGGTACAGCAGCGCCACCGGCAGGGCCAGCTGAAAAAGATAGTAACCATACCAGCACAACCGGCATAGCGTACTTTCCTGCGGCAGCTGGTATTTAAACAGGCGCAGCATAAGCCACCCCACCATCAGCCAACCCAGCACGTCCACCACCCGGCGGACATCCCGGCGGATCATCCGGTGGGTTACCGTGCCTTTCCACAGCAGTATGACAGTAGCAATCAGCAGGGCGGATAGAATATGCTCCCGCATATCGGCTGTGGTGTAGAGCCGGGTGTGAAACACCTGCCTGCGCAGATCACGGCTGCTGTCCCCGGCGAGGGTCAAAAACCGGTCATAGTCCTTCCCTTCCAGTGTGTGGGTCGAGCGGTAATCGGTGGGAAAGCCGGACGGCCTCTCCCCGCCCGCCAGAGGCAGACCCGCAGACAGCAGAGCCTCATCCAGCCCCGGCTCCAGCATCAGTGGAACATCGGAGAGCAGCCCCATGCGGTAGGACAAGGTGCCCTCTTCCGGCACAATAATCTCATAATTTTCTCCATTTTGGTTCCACGCAGCAGCTTCATAGTCCAGACAGATCAAAACGGGAGCGTCCGCCCCGTCCAACTCGAATCCTCCATTCCGATGAAGGTCTTCCAGGTAATCCAGGGCATCCTGCTTGGTTGGGTCCTCCCAGTCCAGCCCGTAGGACAGGGCGCCCATGGCCAGCATATTGCGAACAACTGAAAAGCTGCTCATACCGGCGGAAACCCCGCTCTCCCGCAGGCTGTTCCAGCCGGTGATGACTGCATCCGTCCGGGTGCGGTCCACCGCTAGGACTACCGTAGCCGTCACATGGGGATACCAATACCGGCCCACACCTCGGGTCATGGCCGGTATTGCCTGCACATCAAAGCAGGCCACCGCATTGCCGCGAGCCACCTCCGCATAGAGGGTATCCTCCCCGTCCTGGAGCGTATAGCCGGAGAGGAATGGAAGCAGCACCTCACTGTATGCTCCGGAACCCTCTGCCTCTGGGATCAAATACCCTCCGGAGGCCGCCGCGCTGCATCCGGTCAGCAGCAAACACAGCAGGAGGACCGGCAACCATCGTATTCTCATGGCGCCACCGGCTCCCCAGGCTCTTTCATGCGAGCAGCGCACTCCCTGCACAGATCCATCTCATCGCAGATGAGGAAGCAGGCGTCACAGACCAGCCGCCGGCAGACGGGACACTGACTGAATCGTTCCCGGGCCTCCTGCCCCGCAGCCTCCCGGGCCCGCTGCTTCTCCCGCTGGTAAATGGCATCATAGAGTTCCTTCTTTTCCCGGCATTGGGCTGCCTGTACCGCTTTGGAAAAGGGGATACTGCTGCTGTACCAGTATTCTCCGCACACCTCACAGCGAACGGAAAAACAGAAATACTGCGGTGTGGAACAGTCCTCCAGATGGCTGGATAACAAACTTATCATACGCCCCGCCTCCTTTCTGCTCCTGTTATAGCAGGAGCAGGGGCGTGCGTATATGGTCCGGCGAATACTTTTTTCCACTTTTCGCAAAAGGTATCCATTGGATAATAGAGAAAGCGCACAAAACCAAAGGAATGGTTTTGTGCGCTTTGCCGCATTTTGGGTCTAATCTTAGAACAGCTCCTGAAGTCTACCGCAGCGGCGGAGCAGATCAATGTAGAGCATCAACTCATCCCGTGAGGCAACCCCCAGCTTCTCGTAGATGCTCCGGTTGTGCTTGCGGACTGTACTCATGCTGATAAACGCCAGATCCGGGATCTCCGCGATCTCATGCCCATCGATGTAGTAGCGGAGGATATTTCGCTCTGCCTCTGTCAGCAGATCCTTGCGCACCACAAACTGATCGAAGAGCTCTGCGATATTGGGAGGAAGTTCCCCCTGCTCCAGCCGCTGGTTCCGTGCCCGGGCATTTAGAAACTCTGCCAGCTCATCCACCTCCGAGATTCCGGAGGACAGACTCTGTTCCGGCATCTCTTCCTGCTGAAACCGCTTCAGGCTATCGGTGATGGGCCGGACAAAGCTCCGGGCCAGGAAGAAGGAAAAGGCCAGCAGCACCAGCAGCAGCACCAGGGCCGCTATGACCCATGTTTTTTGTATATCAGCGGTGTACGCTGCATAGCTGTCCTGAGGGATCAGGATAGCGGCGACCCAAGTGGTACCCTCTACTTCACCCCTGGAAACGGGCATGACCTGATGCAGGCCAATATACCGCTCGGAACCTGCATCATATTCGTTATAGTATCGTCCCTGATGGATGACCAGGGTCTCTTGGCCATCCAGGTAGGTGCCGCTGACGCTGCCTACCAGTCCCTCAGACAGCAGAAGACGGCTATCCTGAAGGGGCGCCAGCACAGTAACGGCGGAACCAAATTGCCCATCTGCAGCGGGATAGGACAGCTGGAAGTACAGCGCACTGATCTCCACGCCGCAGACGCCGTATACGGTCCCGTCGCTGCCCACGATGGGGACGCACAGAAGCATGGCAGATTCCCAGGTATCCTTCAGGTCAATGCGGCGGGACCAGAAGTAGCACTGGGCAGGCCGGTCCAGGGGCATATCCATCAGTTCCCGGCAGCCCGGGATCTGATCGGTGTCAAATTCCAGATTCCATCGGTTGTGCAGTTCCAGATCCTTTTGCCGGGCAATATCCGGGATGCCCCGGAAGTAGACCACGGTAGGGGTCACCGGACTGCTGGCGCTGAGGTTGGAGTAGCGCAGATGGATTCCGCTTCTGGAGTGGTCCGCCCCTGCCAGGGCGGTGTTGGTGGTGGCATTCAAAATCACATAGGCCCCATTACAATCGGCTGTCTGGAGGGTAGCATTGATGAGCGGATACATGGTTTGCTGCAGCTTCAGCAGCCGCTCCTGATCATCGTTGACCTCCTGCAGCGAGATACCCTCCTGAATCAGTGTTCCTTCAATCTCACGGCTCAGCTCCTTGGAGAGATTCAAGCTCTGGGCGGTCAGACGATCCAGGTGATTGACCAGGTTATCCTGTGTGTTTTTCAAGTGAAGCTCCATCACTTCTTGAATCCGCTCATCGCTCTGGGAAAAGACTCCGGCAATGGACAGAAGGAGGATTACCGCCGCAAAGACCACCAGGATCATGGATACCCAGTAGAGCATCAACTTTCTCTGCATACCTACGCTCTGCTTTTTGGCAAAGGCGTTCAGCGCCCGCAGCTCCCGGAATTTGTTCCGCACGGCGTTTCCTCCTCTCTTTTGGTTATCGCTCCATGATCTCCCGGAAGGCCTGGAGCCGGTCTGCGCTGATTTGCGCCAGTCCAGTCTCTCCGGCCTCCAGATAATCCTGGCGGCCCAGCGCAAGCTGTGTGCGCACCTGGTCTTCCAGCGTGGTTTCCAGGCTCAGGTAGGTCTCCAGCTGCGGCGGCACATAAAATTCATAGTTTGCCTGGGTATCCAGATACGCTTGATAGAGGGACGCATATTTGGCGCTCTCCAATCCCTCAATGGCCTTCGGCAGTTCGTTTTCAAAGGCAACCTGAGTCACCGGCATATAGCCCGCTCGGGTCACAAACTCCACATTGCGTTCCGGTTCGGTCAGCCACTTGAGGAAGGTCACGGCAGCCTGCTCCCGCTCCGGCGTGGAGCGCACGGTGCAGAAGCCCACCCCTCTCTGCATGACCAGGTTTTCTCCCGCCTCAAATACCGGACAAGGGCGGGAGATGATGGTGATCTCCTCGGAAGTATTATCCGGGTATGTCACCACATCGCTGTAATAGAGGATACTGGCTGAGGACGCCACACTGACGATGCTGTCACCGGTGCGGATGGATTCGGTGGCGTAACCGCTCTTGAGCCAGACGCCGCCCTGAAGCGCGGCCTGCGCCAGTGGCTCCCACGCCGTCTGGAAAGCGGGGCCAAAGGCCAGCCTGTCACCCTGGAAGAAATCCTCGCCCAGGGATTCCGCCCCCACCTGGAAGTAGTTAAAGTAGTAGTCATGGACAAACATGGACTTGGCATCGTCCGGAATATCCGGCGTCTGAGCGTCAGTCCAGTCCGCATAGACCTCTGCCGCCTTGAAAAGCCCTTCCCAAGTATCCAGATCCTCCAGCGTCACCCCGGTTGCCTGAGAAAACCGGTCAAAGATGGTCTGGTTGATGAACATGATCTCTGTGGATTTTGCCACAGGAAGGACAACCAGGCGGTCATTGACCATCCCTTCTTCCATGAAAGCCGGGATGAAAGCAGACAATTCTTCCTCGCTGAAGTAGTCCTGATAGTCCACCAGAATGCTGTCATCAGGCAGAGCCATCACGGTCTTGGGATAGGAACTGAAGATATCGGGCAGCTCCGCTGCTCCCGGTTCTCCGTTGGCAGCAGCCAGCACCAGCTCGTGGATCGTGTTGCTGTTGGACACGGAGGTGACCTGCACATTGATCTGCTGCTCTTTTCCCACCGTTTGGTTGAACTCATCGATCAGATCGTTGAGCGGCGAATCGGTCTGCCCACCATAGACGTGCCAGACTGTAATGGTGGTCGGCGTTTCTTCTTTTTTTGCGGTGTTGGAACAGCCTGCGCAGAGTAATAAGATGGCGATCAGCAAAACGATAACGTTTCTGTGTTTCATAGCGTCATCCCCCCTCGTATTTTTGTAATATCACCAACCATCAACAGCTTTCATGACACTTTGTTTTCAGTTTGATAAAAACCGCTGTCCTTTAGTATAACGCAGATTTTTATTTCTGTCCCTACCCGCTGCGGGTAGTCTGTATGCAGCCAACTTGGAAATACTTTACTTCATTACTATTATAAAAGCTGCTGATATACATTACAAGCCTAGCGCTGTTTTCTCCTCTCAATATAGGTTACGATCAAACCTTTGGGCTTATCAACAAGGCCGTCATCTCAATACTCAGGCATTGAGATGACGGCCAACAAGGTTTTCCATATTATTTTTTCTTGAATTTATTTTTTAAAAAGCTGACAAACCTGGTACCATCTTCAATGTAATTCTTTGCTATTGTATAGTCCGCCATAGTGCCTTCTTCAATCATTGCCTTTCGCGTATCCGCTATTGCTTTGTCCCTCAGCTCATTCACGCCTCTGTTGGCAACATGATCCACAGTATCGCTGAGAAGCTCATCCCGGTTTTCCACCAGGATCTCTTTGGCGATTTTTCTTGATTGCTGCTTTTGCTCCTTTGTCATTTTTACCGGTTTGGGCGTGCATTTGGGTAAAACTGCATTAAATCTGTCCGACAGGCCTTCTGATACAAACTTTTCTTCAAACTCTGTCGCACTGCTGCAGGTGTTACCCAGCAAAGTGATGTCCGCGATAAAGGTTTGCACTTCATTTTGCATATCATCCGGAATCGTAAAGTATTCGTCAAGGAATTTGGTTCTTGAGGCCACACATTTTTCCACTTCATCCATCATATTCGTTCTCTCCTTTTTTAACGCCTATTTATACTGTACCAAACTCTCACAATCGGGATAAACAAATGACACATAAAGGCACTCTTGGCCTTTGCTCGCTTGTGATCCTTCGTTTAGGATCCAGCCTTCTCCATCACCCATTTGGATCGATCATGCTGAAGGGCATAGCCGCAAAAACTGCAGCAGTGGTGCTCGTCTGGAACGAAGTTGGCACCGCAGGACGGGCACTCCTTCTCTGCGAAGAACGCACCGTCCGCTTTTCGCCGTTCAGGATAACGCGCCCGGTGCATGGTGAGGGTACGTTTGTATTTTTTCGTATAGGGTTTCTTTCCCAGGGGCAGATAAGTTTCGCTGATTTGCACCTTGACTGTGATCCTGGTGATATCATCCGTATTGACCACGTTTTTTAAAAGGAGGGTGCCCACGCTGCGATCCATCAGCTGAGGGTTGTCCCCCTCATCGTGCAGGGCCTGGGCGATACAGGAGCGCAGGTAGTGTTCGGAATAGTTGACCACTTGCTCCCCCAACTTTTTCTGCCGCCGTGCCCGGAGACTGGGCATAGCAACTGCCAGCACCAAAATCACCAGAGCAGAACCCAAGGCTGTGCCCATAGCCGCCTCCATGTCCGGAATGAGCCAAAGGCTAAAGAACATACACAAAAACAGCAGCGCCGTGGGGATCATCAGTACCAGAAAAGGGTTACTGCTGGCCGGTTCGTACAGTGCAAAGGTCTCGGTCTGCCAGTCGTAGAAATCGCTATGGATCGTGCCGCCGCAATAGGGACAGACCACCTGCTGGCTGCCCAGCTCCAGAGGCGCGCCGCAGGAGGGACAGCTGATCTTGCCCTGGCCGGCGTAGTAGCTGTTCTTTTCCGCTTTCCGGTCCGAACTGCGGATATGCCTGGACTGGAGAATATGGGCATAGGCATTGGGACGGTAGATCTCATAAACGGGGTCGCCGCCCTCCGCCGGAACATAACGTTCCAGGGCTGTACACTCCAGAACAGATTCCCGCCACTCTCTGCCGTCATCCTCCCAGCGGGTGAATTCGTTTTTCGGCTGCGGGATGACATCGGTCAGACGAATATCCCGGCAGAGCTTCCGCTGCTGTAGCAACTCCAGCTGGCACTCTATATTGCTGCGAAAGGTCTTGTCCATTCTCACCGGGAGGGCCCGCTTGTCCGCCTTGCTCAGAGGTATCAGGACCCGCTCGAAGGCCTTTCGTATCTCCCGGCGGAGCCCTGAGCCGTGCAGCGGTGTACTCTCCTGGGTCAGCAGCCGTTTAAACCGGGCCTTTTTTGAGTTTTCAGGCGAGAATATCTGGGAGAAATTGTGGTAGACGACTATGCCCACCACAAAAAGGAGAAAGAGTACAGAGGCCACTGCTGCAATGATCAATGCTTCCAATATATTCATGGAATCCCCCTATCTGATGCCGGAACACCCTGGCCGTTTTCTCTTTATACACTCACGTTTGTAATGACGAGGGCTCCCGGGGAACCCAGGTCATCTCGTATCATTGTAAGCTGGGGTTTCTATAGTCTGATATGCGGAGGTTACACAACGCCATCTACAAGAAGCAGCGGGACTACCAGTCCAAAAGTGGCAGCAGCTTCCGGCTAGATCCCTGGATATTGGTGAGACCCTAACTGTTTTTATTACCTCCGCCTCCCTGCATATTGGATGTTTAGTTTTATTGTAACGCCCTTTTGCGTCCCGCACCCTACCCGCAGCGGGTAGTCTTTTGGGGGAAACTGCCGCAGTGAAGATCAACCAGTTTACTATCTATGTCTATGCCGTTCTGGACGGCATCCAGATCATTCTGGGATTCTTTTGGGGGTATGGCTGGACTGTTATGGGGACAATTCTGGGCCTGATTGGCATGATCAATCTAGGCTATAACCGCAAGCTCCGCCAGAGACGGAAATATATGCCCTGTCCCTCCTGCAATCATCGTATGGAGCGGGGACAGGCATTCTGCCCCATCTGCGGCACGCAGATCGAAAATCCGGGACAGCCCTATACCGTTCAGGATGCTGGCAACGAAGAGGCTAGCTGCAATGCCGGTACCATGAACCAGAAAAAGATCGGTATGCTGATAGAGGTCGCGCTTCTGATCGGTTTTGTGATCTTTCTGGCTAACGGAGGGGTGGGCATTCTTCGTTATGGATGGGATGCAGCGGTTGGTGGTCCCATCTATCAGATTCAAAATGTCACGCTGGACGAATATGGTCCTCAGACTATGAAAGAATTGATGGATGACAACTTGCGCAGCCCCACCTGGACCTCAGAATCCGTTGATGAGGACGCATCCAACGTCTATGTGGAAGGCTATATGCCCATTATGGGAGAGGATATTCGTATTTGCTTCTATTATGAGGACCAGAATGATGGTACCTTTGAATATTCCTTAAATCGAATCGACCTGCTGGATAGTCAGCAGACATCAAGTGACGTGTTTGATGTCATGTTATTCCTGGAGCTCATGTATGAAAATGCCGGTTGAGAAAATAGAGTGGAATAAACTGTTATCCTATTCCAAGTTCTGTGGGTCTTACGGCAAGGTTATCTTACACTCTATTATAGAGATGCGGCAGCCTGAACCCCAGCCTGCCGTTCAAAACGCGAGTCAAGACCTCCAGTTAATCCGGAGGCTTGATTAAGCCCTACAAGGGTCTGATGCGGTCAAATCTTTGGGTTATAATAATGCCACTCTCGCCCTCATGATTTAAGATCTTGATAATCATCTACATTGTGCCTTTGCACTAATATATATTCATATTAACAAAAATATATTCTATATCACTGAAGATGTGGGTAGAAGAGTTTGCGATGAATCCGAAGTAATTTTCCCTCACAAATCAGATATTCTCACAAGTATTACTGATAATAAATTGAATCCGCACAAACAGCATAGATGTAGATAGATTCGTCAGAGACTGGTACGGCATTCCACTTTCTACTACATAATACATCACATGGCCCCCATTTGCTCCGCTTTCAGCTTAATGAATCCTTCGCCCACCGTAGACCTTAGCGCGCAGATGCACAGCGATGGAACCCGGACAAATCACTTGTGTTTTACCTTGCGCAGGAGGTAAAACTTACGAAAAGCAGGAGATCCCGTATGCAACAACGCCGCATCTTCCCACCAATCTTTCTGACTGTCGACTTCAATTAATTGAAAACGGCAGATCAAGTGCAGCCTTCTTTATCAGAGATCCGTCTTTTGCTATTACCTACCCGGCCTACTGCACTCGCAAAACTGGATTATTATACAGATCTTTACCAGGATGGTGAGTCCTTTATAACCCAGCGGACTGCCATCGACATCTTTACTGACACCACAGTCTGCCCATCTTGCCAGGAAAATCGTGTGAAGTTCTCCTCATTTCCCTATTTCCCTCCCTGAATGATGGCATCATGGCGGCTACTGCTATGCCCTGGTAGCTACAAATCGTAATCCAGCCTAGTTAGCTCCCAACAATCCCCATTTTTGTGTATGGCGCACAATTCAACAGCGTGCTTTCTGTGGTGATTGTATAAAATAAAAAATTTGTTTGACAAATCAAAAATTATTTTGTATGATATGCCACGACAACTGAACACGCCTATATAAGCCCATGATTCGGATGGACGTTTCTACCAACTGCCTAACAGTTGACTATAGGGTACTTGCTGATGCAAAGACCAGATAGACGCTGTTAAGGCAGTTTTTTTATGCGGCGGATTTTCTTTCCGCCATGATACACCATCCAGACCAGGGTCGCTGTGCCAGACGCGGCCCTGTTGGAATGTCTGGCGTTCCTATTGGGCGGACCCGTGCTCAGAGTCGTCTTATTTCTTTGAAACTCGAATTCGTGTGAAGTGTTTTTAAGCTCTTTCTTTTGTTGCAGAACTGAACTCATTTTATATATCTGCTTTGCTTATTGAACCTTTTCGTTCTGTGTGCTATTTGTAAAAAATCTATTTAAAAGGGAAACTATAAGGGAAACCACTACCGCCGGAGTAAAATCGGCTAGGAGTACTTGGAGTTTAATGTCTATCCATTAGTCTTTTCAGTTATACATTACCTTGACGACAGCAATAGCAGTTGGTTCCAGCCCTAGGCCCTGTTTGAAAAATGTGTAGTTTTGTTCTAAAACAACAAGATAGCAATAGCGGCAAGGTAGACGAAGGCCAGAAAAGAGGCATCCAATTTGTCATATCTGGTAGCAACTCTCC
>NZ_NFHA01000042.1:0-21046 GCF_002159225.1 Flavonifractor sp. An91
ACCTGAAAGAACGGCGGCTCTATGTGAACGAGCCTGTGGAAAGCGAGGAGGAAAGCTGATGTGCTGTCTCTTTGGAATCATGGACAACAGCGGAAGTCTCACCGGTAAGCAAAAGACCAGGCTTATCCGGGCACTGGCGGCGGAGAGCGAGGTCCGGGGGACGGACGCCGCCGGCATCGCTTACAACAGCGGCGGCAGGCTCCAGATCTGCAAGGGTCCAGGCCCCGCCCGCAAGCACCGCTTCTTCGTGCCGGGAGACGCCAGAGTGGTAATGGGCCATACCCGCATGACGACCCAGGGGGACGCGAAATACCCTCAGAATAACCATCCCTTTGCGGGAAAGGTGGGCAGGCTGCACTTTGCCTTAGCCCACAATGGGGTGCTGTACAACGACAAGAGCCTGCGCAAGAGTAAGAAGCTGCCCCAGACCCACATTCAGACGGACAGCTATGTGGCGGTGCAGCTGCTGGAGCAACAGGGAGCCCTCACACCGGACAGCCTGAGCGAGATGGCTGAGACGGTGGAGGGCTCCTTTGTGTTTACGGTGCTGGACCATAAGGACCGGCTGTACCTGGTGAAGGGGGATAACCCGCTGACCATCTGGCATTACCCGCGGCTGGGGCTGTACATCTACGCCTCAACCCTGGCCATTCTGCATCAGGCAGTAAACCGCACCTGGCTGGCCGGGGAGCCCTTCCGGGAGGTGCCGCTCTCAGACGGGGAGATCCTGAGATGGGACAAGCATGGCCTTACTACGGCAGGGCACTTTACCATGACCTATCCCATCTATCGCCCATGGCACCCCTGTGCCCGCTCGTATCAGCCGGACCGGAGCTATCTGCGCACCCTCAAGAACATCGCCTCTGCTCTGGGCTATACGCCGGAGGACATCGACGAGCTGCTGGAGGCCGGGTATTCCACCGATGAGATCGAGGAGGAGCTGTACGGCATCCCCGGCTGGCAGGAGTATCGTTAGGGTATACCCCAGTGAGACGGTAAAAAAGAGTCCCAATAGGGTCGGTTTCGGACATTTGAGACGTCTCAGTTGTCCGGCACACCCTATTGGGACTCGTTCTGTCAAATCAGCTTTTCCAGCAGGCCTTCAAAGAGGGACAGGTAGCAGGTCTGGATCCGCCGGAAAATCTGGTCGGCGGTATTCTCATCGTAAATATGGGAGGTCATGTTGCGGTCGTTGAGCAGGCCGATCCATCCGTCGCTGTCGGAGATCAGGCCGTCCGCAAAGGCCTGCCGCATCACCGCCTTGGGGCTGTTCAGATCCACATGGCCCTGGTCCAGCAGCCACTCCCTGGTGGTTTTCCAGGCCAACTCACAGGTGAACTCAAATCGCTGGATGATGCCATCCCGGGCCAGCTGCGGATCGGAAGCGCCCTCGTATCCTGCAAGCCCCTCCTTCAGACGAAGCAGGGCACTCTCAAAATTCGCCCGTTTGATCGTAAACTTGTCCATCAGGATCACTCCGTCCTTTCTCACGTTATCTAACAGCGCCTGGGATGTGTGCTCGTCCACAAAGACCACATCAATCTTATGGAGGCTGGGAAGGTCATCCACAGCATTCAGCAGTTGAGGCTGACAGGCAGCCGGGACTCCCCAGAGGGCAAAGTCGTAGTCGCTGTCCGGGCGAAAATCACCTCTGGCCCGGGAGCCAAACAGGCACAGCCGCTGGGCATGATAGCGCTCCGCTACCGCTTTCATCTCTTCTACCAGGTGATCCATCCGGCCCCCTCCTCTGCGTTTGTGCTCCTCTATCTTAGCACAGACAAGCGCACACAACAATACAAGAAAAGTATACCACAGAATAAAACAGAGATCATGTTGAAGGGAGAACGATCCCACTATGAAAATCGGATATATCAGAGTAAGCACCCAGGAGCAAAGCACCCTGCGTCAGGAGGTACTGATGGAAACGCTGGGTGTGGAGCAAATCTACATCGATAAGGTAAGCGGCAAAAATGCTGAGCGGCCCCAACTGAAAGAGATGATGTCCTACGTCCGCCGGGGAGATACTGTCATTGTGGAGTCCATCAGCCGCTTCGCCCGCAACACGAAAGATCTGCTGGAGCTGGTGGAGCAGCTGGCCGTCAAGGAGGTGGTCTTTATCTCCCAGAAGGAGGCCATCGACACCGCCACGCCCACCGGAAAATTCATGCTTACCGTTTTTGGTGCGGTGGCCGAGCTGGAGCGGGCGTACCTCCTCCAGCGCCAGCGGGAGGGCATTGAGATTGCCAAGACTCAGGGGAAATACAAGGGGCGAAAGCCCATTCAGCCGGCTGATCTTGATGCTGTAGTCGATCAATGGCGCGCCGGCCACATCACAGCTGTACAGGCTATGAAGAAACTGGGGATGAGCAAGGCGACCTTTTACCGGCGCATAAAATGGATTGGAGCCAAAAAGAAATCCGGGAAAAAACCCGGATATCCCGGATTTCCCGGATTTTCTGGATAGCTTACTTGATTTGGCGCTGCAAAATAACTTCCAATTCAGATTTAAGTTTCTCGGCAAGTGTTTCCCGCAGCAATGATAACGCCAGATATTCTACGATACAAGGGCGAAGATAATTTTGCATATCTTGATTGCTGACATCAGGAAGGTTATCTGGCAAACGGAAGTTTGCAATACGCATTGCCGGATTCTCTCGGTGAAGCAGATAGTCTTCACCGGGAAAACGCTTTTCTGAGAGTGTGCTCATTTCGCGCAGCGTGTTCACATACAGGGCCTTACGCGCTTGGGCATCTGCCTCTTGTTCGGCGGCTTTGCGTAGAACCCTTCTTTTCAACGCCCTCTGTTCTTTTGCAAGAAAATTTTGATGAGTCATGAGCCAGTCTCGTATCTGCAAATGGATCTTAACGCAGCCCCTTTTGTTGTATTCTTTTCTCTGCGGCCAAAACCAGGGATATGACTTCAAGATGGCTGGATCGAAAGAGATTTGTTTGTCTGCATATAAGCAAACGGCTTGGTAGGCTTTCATCACAGGTAATTCTAAAAATTCTGGATCCTGAATCTGATTCAAAGGATAGTTTGTCAGTATTAGGAAGAGTTCCCGTTGTAGGGCACAGGATATTTCATCAGTAGGGACTACACACTGCAGTGCAGTAAGAAGTTCACGATAATTATTAAGGTTTTGCTCCCCAAAATTGAGCTGTGAAAGATCAAATCCGCGGATGCACTGATCCCATTTTGTGTCTGCAAGTAGATGCCGCCCTTTGGTCAGATAGAGAAACCAGACAAGTGCAGAGATTTGGTACCCTGTGTCCTGCTGCTTATCAATATCAGATAATTGTTGAAAGAGAAGCGTGGCGATCTCACAGGTATGCGCAAAGTCCTCTTTATTTGCATGATTTGAAGATCTGAGAGACTTTTTTAACTGATTTCTTATAAAAAGCGGCAGCGGCTGGGAGAGTTCGGGTTGATTTTCATCGTGATCAAAGCAAAAGCCCTGCTGCAAAAGATGTTCTATTATAGCTTTCAGTTTGACCAGTTGGGTCAAGCGAAGATTGGGAAGGACAGCTTTTTTTAAGACTGTTTTTGCTCGACGCATCTCTTGATATCGCCGCCAGATCGTTTTGTTGATATCAGGATAATATTTGGGTGCTCTGCTTGTGATGCGAGCCCACCAATACTCGGCAGCCAGATAACCGGGGAGCCAGAGACGTACCGCGGATTCATACTGGATATCAGTAAGCGGCTCTTCCATAAACTGGTTTAATACGGTCCTGGCATCCTTGTCAAAGAGATAGTACCTTTCCTCTTTGTCGCGCCGAAATACTTCGCTGACAGTTTTGTGCTGCGCGTTACACTGCTTGACTAAATTTACAACCAATTCCAGTGCCCATTTGAGGGGGATATCAGGATATATATTCCGTATGGAATGCCATGTCCTGGTAACATAATCTATATTTCTGACTATGTCAGGATCCATTTTGACATTCATCTCGCGCAGGATCTCTTTTGTTTTGGAATAGCAATATCGCTTGGAAAAATGTTCTCTGAGTTTTGTATTGGCGTAACAGTCCATATTGTGATAGGCCAAATTATTTTCTGACGTAACAAGACGTTCTCTGTCATCAGCATAAAGGATCCCGTCTTCACTTAAGAAAGTGAGATATGCATCAATCTGCTCCTCAAATGAACTGTTTGTACAATCTCTCGACCATCGTTCAAAAGAAAGTAATTTATCACGTAACGGAGCCTTCTGCTTGATTTGTTTGGGAAAGTTACGGATCAGAGCATAGACCTTTTTGTAGCGAGAATCCGTTTGAGGAATTAGCGTATTATTCAGCATTGTCTGTGCCCTGGCCGACGGTGTTAGTCTTCTCATTGCCATAAAACCCATCCTAACCTCTGCTGCACATATAGCGACTGCCGGAATATGCAACTTAAAAAAAGAAAATATTTTTACATAAAAAATGTTTCGTTTTTATGATCTCCTGTTTGCAAATGCGCCATTAAGAGCCGATTTAATTACGATACGGGAAAATAAAAAAGAAACGCAACGATGTTCCAATAAATACCAAATGATAAGTGAGTCGCTATAAAGAGTCTAAAGAAATGAAAAATGCAATTATATAGAGAAAAATGAAACAATTTTTAGTTTTATGTGCTCATGTTTGCAAATTCGAGCTTTTGGGGGAAATTCGATACAATTGGGGTGGATCAAACAGAAAGGAGCAGATGCTATGTTCAAAGGTTTTACGACAGAGAAGCAGACTACTACATCAGCCAGTTCAGATGCGAAGGTAATGCGGCCCGGCGTCGAGTGGGGGACGATGACAGAATTTAAGCAAACAAAAAAGCGGAAAAAGAAGGCGAAGAAGAAAAGGAAGGTGAAGAAGGAAAAGAAGGCATCGAACAACGCTGAAATCAACCAGGAACTGATCCCGGTTCTTTACCAAGCCATCGCCGGGATGGACCGCGCCAATCAGAGGCTGTGCGAGCTGCTGGAGCGGTCCAGGGAATCTACAGCGGACAACAGAGCGTGGGTCTGGAGCAAGGGCGAGATTATTTGTTTGCGCCGCAAACTTCTCCCCGATTAGGAGGTAATTTTATGAGTGGTATGGGAATATATCGTGACGGTAAACGGCTATGCAATTTTGAAGTTGCGGTCACCCAGATCTATCGATGGGCAGATGGGCCCAACTGTGGCGCGCTGGCATTCATCGACCTTCATCTGCGCTCGGATGCAGGTTGCTATCAGGAGCGGGTTCCGGCGGAGTGCATCGGCAAGCTGGAGTTTCTGAAGCGGCATCCCGATCTCTGCCTCTACCAGCGCCGTTACCGGGATAGCCTGTCCGCCTGCCTCTCTGAACGTCTGTCAGAATATCTTCAAAGGAACACAGGGGGGCTGGCATTTTGCCAGACAGGGCTGCACCGGTTGGAAAAGGGGGCCGTATTCGTAGCCGGGAACCGGGTGATCGGAGGATGTGAGGTAGACGCAATCTTTTCACAGGATATTGCCCGTCTGCACTTGGAGCCGGCCCGGTATGAATCAGGACGGCAGGCAGAGGAACTGCTGGAGCGCCTCCAGGCCAACGACCCATTCGTTACCACCCCTGTGTTCGCATTTGGAATTCTGACCGCACTCCAGAGCCTGGTTCTGGAGTGCGGGATCCCGCTGGCCAGTGTGCTCTACATCAGCGGACGGTCTGGGTTGGGAAAAACAGAAACTGTAAAGCGCTTTTTCGCAGTGTACGACCAGGACAATACCGGCCGTCCTGCGCTGATTACCGAAGCGGGTAGCACCATGGCTGGCTTTCGGGAAAACCTGCGAGCGGCCCGGGATCTGCCTGTCGTGCTGGACGATCTGTGCCTCTCAACGGGAAAGGATTCTCAGCGCAAGCGGTTGCAAACCGGCGCGCAAGTCATCCGGGAGGCCGCCAACAAGGGTGCCGTACGGACCAAAGCGGGCGAACACGGGATGCTTCCTTCCACTGAGGCTGGGGTAGCCATCACCGCGGAGTTTGATATGCAGACGGTTTCGGATGTGACCCGTTGTATTATTGTGTCCCTGGACCATCCCATGAAAGGCGGGCGGACGGATGACCGCAGCATTGCCGCAGGGGCTTTGTCAGCCTTTCTGGAATGGTTTCTTCCCCGGTATGAGCAGGAGGCACAGCTGCTGCGGGAGCGTTACCAAGCCACAACAGAAAACAAGCGGCTGGATCGGTTGGCTACCGGGCAGTTCTGCCTGCAGTGGGCCTTTGAGCGTTTCATGCGCTTTGCAGTAGAGACGGGGGCGACAGACGAAACCTGCTACAAAGAGACAATCAGGTTCTTTGATCGGACACTCAAGATATGGAACAAAAAGCAAAAGCAGATCCTTGACCGCATCGAATCCGCCATTATCAAGGAATCCATCCCATGTCTGTTATGGAAGGGAATCCAGAAAAAAATAATTCCTGTGCACCAAAAACTGAAAAAGCTGGAGGAGGGCTATGCTGTTATCCGAGGTCAGGACCTGTTTCTCCCGCCCGGCGTGGCAGAATGGTTCATCTCGGTGCAGAATGGATATCGGGGGATCAACCGGAATAGGATAGGGAGAGCGCTAAAGCTTGCCGGGGTGCTGGTCACACACGAGAGTGACAAGGCCAACACCGTGAAGCCGGCGCAAGGATTCCACAGAGTGTACCATATCCGGCTGGACCAGCTGGAAAAAGCGGCATTATTTGAGACAGGAGGGAATGGTTTTGAAAATAGTACATCTGCATCCACATTCAGAGGGTTCTGAGGACCAGCGCATCGCTGCCCTGCTGGAAGTCTACCGTGCCTGCATCGCGGCATTGCGCAGGCGGCGGGCAATTTAAAGGAGCGGCTTTTACATCACGGGATAAAAGGAGGTGTCCGCTCTGGACGCGATCTATGCCCGGCAGTCCGTGGACAAAGCGGACAGCCTCTCTATCCAGGGGCAAATTGATCTGTGCCGTCAAAAGGCGGGAGAAGAGGTCCAGATCTATCAGGATAAGGGATATTCCGGCAAGAATACCAATCGCCCGGCCTTCCAACGCATGATGGAGGATGTGGAACGGGGCCTGATCCAAAAGATCATTGTCTACCGGCTGGACCGGTTCTCCCGCTCCATTGCCGACTTCGGGCGGCTGTGGGAGCTCTTGAAGCGGCACGGCGTGGAGTTTGTCTCCATCAACGAGACCTTTGATACTTCCACTCCCATGGGGCGGGCCATGCTGAACATCATCATGGTCTTTGCCCAACTGGAGCGGGAGACTACCGCCCAGCGGGTGCGGGACAACTATTATCAGCGGGCCAAGCTGGGTGCCTGGCCCGGCGGTCCCGCACCCTATGGGTTTGAGATCGGCAAGCTGCCGGGGCCGGATGGAAACCTGCTCCCCGGCCTGCTGCCCAATGAACAGGCGCCCGTGGTGGAGCGGATCTTTCAGGACTATGCCATGGAGGGAGCAAGCCTGGGCAGTGTGGCCCGGGCTCTGAATGCGGACGGTATCCCGGCTCCAAAACGGGCCGTGTGGGACAACGTATCCTTGTCCCGGATTTTACATAGTCCGGTATATGTCATGGCAGACGAGGATGTCTACCTCTACTATCAAGGGAAGGGACTCAATTTCGCCAACCGGCTGGAGGAGTTCGACGGTCTCCACGCCGGCATGGTGGTGGGCAAGCGGGACCGGAGTGCCGGCAAGTACCAGGACCTGAAAGAGCAGCACTTTTCCCTGTCCACCCATTACGGGCTGATCCCGTCCGCCCTGTGGCTCCAATGCCAGTACAAGCTGGACGCCAACCGGCAGCTGGGCGGTGCAGGGCGTGGAAAGCACACCTGGCTGTCCGGACTGCTGAAATGCGGCTGCTGCGGGTACAGCGTCAAAGTAAACCGGGACAGAGATAAATATTATCTGATCTGCAGCGGGCGTTCCAACCTGGGTCTTTGTGACGCATCCATCCGGGTGGATCTTCGGGAGCTGGAGGCCTGTGTGGAAGCGGAGCTGGAAAAGCTGCTGGCGGAATGTCCGGATACGGAAGCCGGTCCGGCAGAGGACCGGGAGGCGGCCCAGGCTCTGGCACAGATCGATCAGAAAATCGAACGGCTCATATCCGCGCTGGCCGAGAGCAGCGATTTGACCATGCCCTACATCAACCGGACCATTGAAAAGCTGGAGAGGCAGCGGGGGGAACTGCTGGAACGTCAGAGCAAGCTGCATAAGGCGTCGAGGGCAAAGCCGGAGCATCTGAGATTTGGTCCTCTGACCTTCGAGCAGAAAAAACTGGTAGCAGCCCAGTTCATAGGGGAGATCCGCCTGTCAGGCGAGAAGGCGGAGGTAATCTGGAGGGTATAAGTGTCCCTGTGCAAAGCAGGACATCTTATACCCTCTGATTTTTTGTCTGCCTGGAGTGGGGGCTCCACGCATCTTACATGGTACGGGTAATACCCTCACACACCAGCTCCAGGCTTTCGATGGCTACCTCCTTGCTGGTGGAGTTGAAGTCTGGGGCGGTGTACTTGGTGGGCCAGGCCTTTTTCAGCTGCCAGGACGCGGAGTCCTTCCCCTCGTCGTCCACCAGGGTGATCACAACCGTTTTGCGGTTGATAGTGTTGTTTTGCACTTCGGTCATCCAGTTTATAAAGGCCAGGGAGTCGGTGGTACCACGCTTCAGGGTGACGTTGGAATACTTCAGAATGCCGGGGGTCTTGCGTGCCGGATTCATCTGCCGGTACTCCATGGGGTCGGCGGCAATGTCGGGGGAGGAGACTTCGGAAAATCCGGCCTCCTCTGTCTCGTCAATGGTTACCCTATAGTTGTATTTTTTGAATGGAGAGATAATATACGCCATCATTTTATTCCTCCTCAGCAGTGCTGGGTGTTGATTTGGGTGCGCTGGGTGATGCGGAAGACCACAAATTCAGACGGGCGCACCGGAGCCACACCAATCTCACAGATGAGCTGCCCGTTGAGAATATCGTTCTGAGTCATGGTATCGGTGCCTACGTTGACATAGTAGGCCTGGTCCGGCATGGAACCGGCCAGGGATCCGTTGCGGCGCTGGGCCTCCAGGAACATGGTGATGGTGCCCTTTACCCTGGTCCACAGGCTCTCGTCGTTGAGCTCAGAGGCCACCCAGTTGGTATGGGCCCGGATGGACTGCTCCAGAAAGAAGAAGAGACGCCGCACGTTGACGTACTTCCATTTGCCGTCGTTGGAGCAGGTGCGGGCGCCCCATAACCGGGTGCCCTGGCCGGGAATGGAGCGGATCAGGTTAATCCCGATGGGGTTGAGCTTGGCCTGCTCGGCGGTATTGTAGTTGGCGCTTAGACCGGTACAGCCCCGCACCACCTCGTTTGCCGGGGCCTTGTGCACCCCGCGCTGGGTATCGCTGCGGGCATAGATGCCGCACACAGCGCCGGAGGGGGGCTGGAGAACGGACTGGTTGCACAGGGGGTCAAACACCTTGATCCAGGGGGCATACATGGCGGCATAGGAGCTGTCATAAACGCTGCGGAAGGCTGTCAGACTGGCGATATTCACCTTGTCCTGGGGGGTGTCCAGCACTGCCAGGCGATTGCCCATGGTCTCGCAGTGGGCAATAAGGGCGGCCTGCACATCCTGCTCGGTCACACCGGGAATGGCCATGATATTCACATCGAACAGCTCGGTAAAGGCGGCCAGACCGGTGGGCTGGCCGGGGATGGCGGCGCTTCCCTTATACAGACTGGCGGCTGGATTGGACAGGGTTCCGTCAGTGCCGCCGGACAGTTGGAGGGTCAGACTGTTGTCCGTTTCGCCCAGACTGGCCAGGGGGGCGCTCTGGCTGTCCTTCTGGCTCTGATCTGCCGGCTCCGCCGTTACCGACACCAGCTGGGATAGCTGCAGCCGGGTTATCAAGTAGTCGGAAGAGTCTGGATTGAGGGTGCAGCCGGAATAGGTTTCGGTTATGCTGCCGTGACTCACCACGACGTTCAGGACGGGGAGCTCCGCGGTGCAGGCGTCATCCGCTTTGCCGGCCACCGACTGAACCTGGCTTTTGCTCTTGCTGTCGGCTGTTATTACAATGCTCAGCTGGTTGCCCCATTCACCGGGATCCTTGGCGGTAAAGGTAAAGCGGCCCTGGGTGACCGTTGCCCGGGTGCTGTCCTCGGGTACCACCCGCATTACATAGCAGGTGTTGCCTCCGTTGGTTAAAGAAGTGCTCTACCGCATTGGGAAGGAACCGGTTGCTGCCGTACCGCTGAGGAGAGAGATAGGAGCCGAACCGGCGCTGGTATTCGGCAAAGCTGGTAATGAGCACAGGAGTTCCCGCAGTGGGTCCCTTTTCCGCCAGACCGATAAATCCCGCGGTACTGGTGCCGACACCCCCCATGAGCGTGGCACCCCAAGTCAGATATTCTGCCATATGTGTCCCTTCTTTCTACGCACACACCGGAATAGAGACACTGCTATCCTGCATTTATAGTTGTTTCCATTATAATCCGGTCGAAAAATATTGACAATCATTTTCTGAGCTGCTGTCTCCGCTTGACGCCATGTGACCTCTGTACGCGGTCGAATTTTGGCGATTTAGTTGGTCATAAATAAGCGGTCAAAAATATTCACAGGATATTGGTAGTTAGCTAAACCCAACTGTTTGTGTAAAAAGTGAGACTTTTTTCGCTGTTTTTTTATCTTTAGAATATTGCAAGGAGAATACAATATCGGTATAATTAGGGAGGTATTATAATGTCGCAGGTGGTATTTCTGTAAGTGTTTTGGTCGGATTTGGGTGTATGAGACGGCTGCTGAAAGAGAGTCCTGAGCAAGGTGCAGTAAGCCTTATTTTCATGCATAAAAACAGAATCGACATAAGAAACCGACCCACTGCCATCTATGAGCTGTGGGTCGATTTGCTGCGTACAACTATTGTTTTACAGGAGAGAGGATAAATGAAGCCTTTTGAGAAAAAAGTTTGGCTTTCCACCCCTACCATGCATGGGGAGGAACTGAACTATGTGACCCAGGCCTATGAGAGCAACTGGATGTCTACAGTTGGAGAGAATATCAATGAAGTGGAGCGGCTGACCTGCGAAAAGGTGGGATGCAAGTATGCTGTAGCGCTTTCAGCAGGAACGGCCGCCCTTCATCTGTGCGTAAAGCTGGCTGGAGTAAAGCCGGGCGATACCGTGTTTTGCTCTGACATGACGTTTGGGGCTACGGTCAACCCGGTGGTATATGAGGGCGGTGTACCGGTCTTTATCGACACCGAGCGGGATACCTGGAATATGGACCCGGTGGCGCTGGAAAAGGCCTTTGAGCTTTATCCCCAGACCAAAGTGGTGGTGGTGGCCAACCTGTATGGCACGCCGGCAAAGCTGGACGAGATTCGCGCCATCTGTGATGCTCATGGAGCGGTGTTGATTGAGGATGCTGCCGAATCTCTGGGCGCTACTTATAAAGGGGTACAGACCGGAACGTTTGGTATGTATAACGCGATTTCCTTTAATGGGAACAAGATTATCACCGGCAGCTCCGGTGGTATGCTGTTGACTGATGATCTGGAGGCGGCCAACAAGGCGCGGAAGTGGTCCACCCAGAGCCGGGAGAATGCTCCTTGGTACCAGCATGAGGAACTGGGCTACAACTACCGCATGAGCAACGTGATCGCCGGTGTTGTGCGGGGCCAGTATCCGCACCTGGAGGAGCATATTGCCCAGAAGAAAGCCATTTATATGCGCTATCAGGAGGGGCTGAAGGATCTGCCTGTTACCATGAATCCCTACGATGGGGAGAACTCTGAGCCCAACTTCTGGCTGTCCTGCCTGCTGATCGACCGGGAGGCCATGTGCCGCCAGGTGAGGGGTGAGACGGATGCTCTGTATATCAGCGAACCCGGCAAGAGCTGTCCCACAGAGATTCTGGAAACGCTGGCTAAGTATAATGCCGAGGGCCGTCCCATCTGGAAGCCCATGCATATGCAGCCCATCTATCGGATGAACGGCTTTGTGACCCGGCAGGGGAATGGCCGGGCTCGTACCAATGCCTATATTGCCGGCGGCGTGGAAGATGTGGGAGCGGATATTTTCCAGCGGGGATTGTGCCTGCCCAGCGACAATAAGATGACGGTTGAGGAGCAGGATGCGATCATTGAGATGATCCGCAGCTGCTTTATGTGACCGAGGGGGAAGAAGATTGAAGACCAAGCATAAGCCTTATGGCCCTTATGAGCGTTTTATTAAGAGGCCCATTGATATTTTTTGCGCTTTGGCAGCCATTATTGTGTTTTGTTGGCTGTACGTCATTGTGGCCATCCTGGTGCGGGTCAAACTGGGCAGCCCGGTGCTGTTCACCCAGGATCGGCCCGGAAAGGATGAGAAGATCTTCAAGCTGTATAAATTCCGCACCATGACAGATGCGCGGGATGAGCATGGCAACCAGCTGCCCGATGATGTTCGGCTGACCAAATTTGGAAAACTGCTGCGCGCTACCAGCTTGGACGAGCTTCCCGAGGCGTTCAATATCCTCAAGGGAGATATGAGCGTAATCGGCCCCAGACCTCTGCTGGTGAAATATCTGCCTCTTTACAATGAGGAGCAGCGCCGCCGCCATGAGGTGCGCCCCGGTCTGTCTGGTTATGCCCAGGTTAATGGGCGAAATGCCGTGTCGTGGGAGGAAAAGTTTAAATTAGATGTAGAATATGTGGACCATATTACATTTTTAGGGGATGTACATATTATTTTCAGCACCGTTATGAAGGCATTTGTCAAGCGTGAAGGAATCAGCTCTGAGACCGCTGCTACCATGGAAGAGTTTAGAGGAACTGCGGTGAAACAATGAAGAAATTGGGAATTATCGGGGCAAGCGGCCATGGAAAGGTAGTGGCTGATATTGCAAAAAAAATGGGTTGCTACCAGGAAATTGTTTTCTTTGATGATAATGCTGATAGAGTGCAGTGCGGAGATTATCCTGTTGCGGGTAAAAGTCAAGATATTTTCCACTTTGAATGTGATGGGTTTGTTGCTATTGGGAATGCTCTGGTGCGGCAAAGACTCCAAGAAGAGATGGAAAAACGGGGAATACATGTTCCGGTCTTGATTCACCCAGCCGCTGTTGTGGCTGAAGATGTGCAAATATTACCTGGCACTGCAATCATGGCTGGAGCTGTGATCAATCCTGGAAGCGTAATCGGAAAAGGATGTATTGTCAATACCTGCGCATCGGTGGATCATGATAATGTATTAGAAGACTATGTACATGTGGCAGTGGGTGCTCATATAGCTGGAACAGTTCAGATAGGGCATCATACGTGGGTAGGGGCCGGTGCGACCGTAAGCAATAATATAAATATTTGTGCTAACTGTATGATTGGGGCTGGTACTGTGGTGTGTAAATCAATTGTGGAGGAAGGAACCTATGTCGGAGTTCCAGCACGCAAAAAATAAAATATGTTATATTGTGACCATTCCGGTTACGGTTCGGGCTTTTTTTATCCCGCAACTAAAATTTTTGGCTAGGCACGGATATGATGTTTCTGTGATATGCAGTGATGATTGTAAATTGCAGCAGGAGCTGGGAGCTGACATCCATTATATTCCTATCAATATTCCTAGAGGGTTGTCGTTATTGGGATCACTACATGCCATCAAAGACTTACATAATATCATAAAAAAAGGGCGGTTTGATCTTGTGCAATACTCTACGCCAAATGCTGCTTTTTGTGCATCAATAGCTTCAAAATTAGCAGGAATTAAGGTGCGCAATTACCACCTGATGGGATTTCGATATCTGGGTGCAACTGGTATAGGACGAATTATCCTTAAAATAATTGAGAAGATTTCTTGCACATTCTCTACTTCCATTGAATGCGTCAGTCAATCTAACTTGGAGCTTGGAATTCAAGAAAACCTCTTTCCCAGAGAGAAAGCGGTTGTAGTGTGGAATGGTAGCACAGGCGGGGTAGATTTATCCAGATTTGATTGTTCAAAACGAAATGAATGGCGACAACAGATCAGGTCAGAACTAGGTTATGGCGAGGACGACTTTGTGTTTGGATTTGTCGGACGCATTACCCGCGATAAAGGTATTAATGAGATTCTGGAAGCGTTTTCCGCCTGTAAAAGTGAGGCAAAACTGTTATTGGTTGGAGCAGAGGAAGGGCTGGATACGCTCGACCAAACGCTTCTTCAAAATGCGCGCCAAGATCCTAATATTCAATTTCATCATCCAGTGTCCGATGTGGAACGATATTATGCAGCCATAGATATTCTTTTGCTACCTAGTTATAGGGAAGGCTTTGGCAATGTTATTATAGAGGCGGCGGCAGTTGGTACGCCCGCCATCGTAAGTAATATCCCAGGCCCAATTGATGCGATAGAAAAAGATAAAACAGCATACGTCATTCCGCCAAAGGATGTGGCAGCTCTTACAGCTGCAATGAAAAAAAGCATGATAAAATCCAACGGGCTATCTTCTGAATATTGTGCAAATTTTGCGTCAGAGAAATTTGATAGCAAAAAGCTATGTAAAAAAATATTTGACAGAAAGCGAAAGTTGCTATATGGAAATGGATAACAGACATGATATTAGGCTGTCGCCATTTCAACGTATCATACGGGGCCATTTACAGCATTACAATGAGAAAAAATATTGGTGTAGGCGCAACAAGATCGTGTCGGCGGATTGCAAGTTGCCCAAGATCATAAAGTGGTATTATTTATACTATGTAAAGCGTTGTGATGCTATTAATAATGCGACGACAGGAGCACATCTTGGATTTGGCGCCAGATTTGCATCAATCCCTCAATTGCCCCACGGCTTGTATGGTATCGTTGTTTCGCACAATGCTGTAGTTGGGAAAATGTAGTAATATATCATCAGGTTACCATTGGCGAAGGCCGTAATGGTGCGCCAAATATTGGAGATAACGTTCTTATTGGAGCAGGGGCAAAAATAATAGGAAATGTGCGAATTGGGAGCGGTTCAGTGATTGGGGCTGGAGCAGTGGTTACATTTGATGTGCCAGATAATAGCATTGTTCGGGCGGCAAAGGGTACTATTTTAGAAAAGTAAGGAGGATAGAAATGCCACGAGTATCTATCATCATGGGGATCTATAATTGTGCAAATACGCTGCCTGAAGCAATTGAGTCAATCCTTAATCAAACATTTTCCGACTGGGAAATGATTATGTGCGATGATGGTTCTTCGGATGGGACTTATGAAGTTGCAAAAAAGTATGTAACGCAGTACCCGGATAAATTTATACTTCTTCAGAATAAAAAGAATATGGGGCTGAATCATACTCTAAATCGCTGCTTGGCAGTGGCGCGGGGGGAATATATTGCACGTATGGATGGCGATGATACTTCGTTGCCATTGCGTTTTGAACGGGAAGTAGCGTTTTTGGACGAGCATCCTCAATATGCAATTGTCAGTACACCGATGCATTATTTTGATGAAGAGGGTATTTTTAGATCAGGTACTGGAGGAGGGGAACCCAGTATTGAGACTATAGCACGGTCTACGCCATTCTGCCATGCACCTTGTATGGTGCGGGTAGAGGCATACCGGGCAGTAAATGGATATAGTGAAGATCCTAAGCGGCTGCGTGTGGAAGACTGGGATCTGTGGGTGCGTATGTATGAGCGAGGCTACAGAGGATATGTACTAAAAGAGCCTCTTTATATGATGCGTGATGACAGAAATGCCACAGCTCGCAGAAAATTTAGGTATCGAATCAACGAAGCAAGAGTAACTATCTCTGCAATTCGCAGACTACATCTTTCAACTAAAAATTATATTTGGATAGTACGCCCTATAATTGTGGGGCTTTTACCCAAAGGCATTTATAGTGTGCTTCACAAACGGAAGATGAGACAAAACTAATCGAACTAAAATTTGATTCTGTAGTTGGGGAGGAGCCTATGATACCCAAAAAGATACATTACTGCTGGTTTGGCAGGGGAGAAAAGCCCAAGCTTGCGCAAAAGTGTATTGCCAGCTGGAAAAAATATTGCCCTGACTATGAAATTGTGGAATGGAACGAGGACAATTTCGATATTTTTGCCTACCCATATGCGCAGTATTGTTATCAGCAGAAAAAGTGGGCATTTCTTAGTGACTTTGTCCGATTGGTGGTTGTAGAGAAGTATGGAGGAATCTATTTTGACACCGACGTAGAATTAGTAAAAAATCCTGATTTTTTGCTGGAACACGAGGCATTTTATGGGTTTGAAAATCATTCCAATGTAAATACCGGACAAGGATTTGGGGCGGAGGCTCATAGTAAAACAATAAGAGCGATGATGCGCACATATCTTAAACTGGAACCGAGGAAACAAGAATATCCGATGGTTCCTTGTCCTCAGTTAAATACACAGGCGCTGATTCCGTTCGGATTACAGCTTAATGGAGAATTACAAGAAATTGATGGAGCGACCGTCTATTCCGAAGAGTTTTTTAATCCTTTTGAAAATGCAACAGGGCGACTAAAAAGAACGGAACGTACAATTTCTATACACTGGTACTCTAAAAGCTGGATTAGCAAACCGGCGGTCATCAGAGCAAAAATTATGCGTCCAATTCATCGTATTTTTGGGTGCAATCTATTTAGGAAAGCGTAGGAAAAGCTTTATGATTATTTTGCAGGTATGTGCATATACGGCACCATATGGGGGAAACTTTATTGCTTCGCTCCTATCGCTTGATGAGAAATTGAGGAAAAAAGATATTGAAACTAGATACTTATTTCCTGAAAGTGTACGAAATACAGAATGGTGTTTACAGATCCAAAAGAAGGCGATAGTTTATTTTGCGGGGATGAACCGTTTTAGTATAAAAACATATCGGCAAGTAAGAGATGCCATGAAGAATGCAGATATAATCCATTCTCATTTTGAATTGTATGACTGTATTGCAGCTCTGGCGCGTAAAAAAAACCAAAGGCTCTTTTGGCATTTGCATGATTCATTTGATGACGAAATAGATTTACCCCACCGAATAATTAACAAGCTACAATACAAATATTTGAGCCAAAAAGTAACTTTAATTTCGCCTAGTAGACATTATGCAAACCGTGTTGAGGAGTTGGGGTTTGATAACAGCAGAATACGGGAACTGGCCAATTGTATTGATGTCAGGCGGCTCAAGTATGATGGCAGTGTTTTGCCTAAATACGATTTTTTGATATTTGGGGGATTTTATCAAGTTAAGGGATTAGATATCCTATTGAATGCTTGCAGAATATTGAGAAGCAGGTATAGTGGATGGACCGTGGGAATTGTAGGATATGATAGTACATGGGATTGGGTTGATAAAAATTATGCAGATTTAGAAAGCTTCATTCAAAAACTTCCTCCTAGTAAAGATATTAGCGAATACTATAATGAATCGTCGGTGTTTTTGAGCGCCAGCAGAAGAGAATGCTTTTCGTATGCTTTACTAGAAGCACTATATATGGGAAAGCCTGCCATTGTTAGCGAAATACCTGGCAATAAATGGGCTACAAAGTATGAAACAGTACTGACGTTTGCGTGCGAAAATGAAGAAGAACTTGCGCAATGCATGGAACAATATTTAAATAAACGGCATTGGTTTTCTGAGGGGGCTAAAGTGAAAGTCTCTGAAGAGGTGGAGAAAATGTATGGAATAACAAGATGGGTTGAAGAAATGGAGCGGATTTATTTTGAATCCTAAATGTGGTATTACAATTTTTACTCCAACATTTAACAGAGCGACTACTCTGCCCAGGCTTTATGAAAGCCTGGTGCGTCAAAGCTGCGGTGAATTTGAGTGGCTCATAGTTGATGATGGCTCATCAGATGGAACTAAAAAACTTGTCGAAAGCTATATTCAAGAAAATAAAATATCGATTAACTATATCTATAAAGTTAATGGAGGGAAACATACCGCTATAAATGTCGGGCTTAAAAATGCTGCGGGAGAGTATTTTTTTTGTGTAGATTCTGACGACTTTTTAGAAGATAATGCAATATTAGATATAGTAACTTTTATCAAGCAAAAGAATCCTGTTGGAATTATTGCCTATAAAAAAGAAACTGGTCATGAGGATATTATTGGTGCCCCGTTTCCAGATTCTTTAGTAAAAAGTACATTATTTAATCTAATTAACAATTATAAATGCGGTGGAGACAGATCCTTGATCTATAAAACACAGCTGATTCGCCAATTTGTAATACCTGAACCAAAGGGAGTAAAGTTTTTCCCAGAGACATATCTCTATGATTGCTTTGACAATCAATATGAATGTCATCTATTGCCCAAAAGTTTATGTGTGTGCGAATATATGGAAGGAGGCTATTCTGCAAATTTTAGGATGCTAATGATTAATAATGCGGTATCCATGAAATGGTTTTACGGCCACAGAATAGACCTGAAGTGTACATTGGTGCAGCGCTATATATCAGCGTTTAGATATGTTGCGTATAGCTTGCTTTCTCGCTCAAAGGAAGGAAAGTACTGCGGTAAGCACAAAACACTCGTTTGCTTGTCGTACCCCATGGGAGTTGCAATGTATATAGTTTATGCTATTTTTAGGGAAAAGAATAAATAATATGTATACGAATGATAAAAAGTTAAATTTACTTTTAATATTAACTGTTAGCGCACTATGGATAGTTGGATTATCATATGGATCGGGTATTGGCCAATCCTATCATATCTACGAAAGAACAATGCTTATTACCGTAGTTGCATTTATGTGCTTTAGTGTATTAAAAGGTAAATTTAAAAAGATTAATAGAAGCGTATTCTTTGTTGCTGTTTATGTTATTATTCATAATTTATATACTGAAATTAGATACGGTAATACCTATTTTGAATATATATGGCTATATTTGCTTGCTATTTTGTTATCTGAATTTAAAATTTCTAAAAAAAGCATGACTATAATAGGCGTTATTTATGGCGGTTTGGGGTTTTTAATACTAATAGTTGCAAATTATACCGCTATTCTTTCTGGCTGGGATGGAAATAGTATCTCAATGATCGGATTTTTTAGTTATGCCGTTTTTGCCGCCTCAGTGTCTGAAATAAGAGATATAAAAAAAGTATTTGCAATGATTGTATACTCTTTGGTGTATTTTTATTTGCTCGAAAGTTTAAATTCAAGAAGTTCAATATTATTTTCTATTATAATAGTTTTATCGTGTTTTCGCATCATTCCTATGAATAAGATTATTGAAAATAAACGCGCAACTATTGTTCTTTTGCTCATTCCTTTAATTGTGGCTATCTTTATTGTAACTATTCGAAATATGGAATTTATCAACCAACTTAATATTTGGAGCTATAAAACATTTAGCAAGCCTATTTTTAATGGGCGGGATGAAATTTGGTATAGTGGATTTATACGCCTTGGGAAGAATATACTATTTGGCACCGGAACATTAGCAGGAAATTGGCATAATAGTGCGGTGACGGCACTTGTTGGTTGGGGTGTTGTGGGATACACCATATGGCTTGCATGTATCAAAAGTTGCTTTGACAAAGTGCGCAATGCGATGGAAGATGGACTGTTGATAAGCTTAGCTAGCGTATATATTATTGTCTGGATTCATCAAACAGTAGAACTTGGGCTGATTCAAGTACGTGGAAATCCAATCCTTTTTGTTATTTTAGGCCTTCTCTTAGGGCGTGCAAAAATGATGCAAAAACAAATTAACTGAAATTATGTGCAGTAATAGGAAATCTGCGATTTATTATTACAAAAGTGTTCAGTGTATTTAATTATCTCTGATATGTGTACATGTTGTTTATCAAGCAGGCTTTATTCCGCAAATTAATGCTGATTGGAGCGCTCAATATGAAAATAGTAATGCCGACATTTGAAAGAATAGAGTGGATGCCGCCAACAATTACGCTTATTCAAAAGCTATCTGAAATGGGCCATGAAGTGGTATATATTACAATTTACCCCGATAATTATTTGCCTAGCCTTGGGCTGAAGAATGTAAGAAATGTATTTCTATGGCCTAAAGAAATATGGCTTACCAAAAAGATACCTTACATAAAAGGAATATCGGGGCTCTGCTTTAGGGTTGATAATCTTGTAAAAAAAATTATAGCTAGGAAGCTATCTAAAACAATTAAAAAGGAAAAAACAGAAGCAAGTTTACTTTGGGTTGTCAATGAAATGACCGTAATACTTGGGGGAACATCTTTCCTCAAACATGAAAAATATTTGTTTACAATGTATGAAATGCATGAAAAGACATTTCTAAATCGCAAGATTGAACGTGCAGCTCGTAACGCGGCTAGGGTAATTGTGCCAGAGTATAACAGAGCGCATATTATTAAGAGCAGATACTCACTCAATAAGCTGCCTATCGTACTACCGAACAAATCTGATATTAAAATCAATCATATACAGCTTTCACCTGAGGCAAAAGAAGCGGTCGGAAGGATTAAACATGCTCAGTTGCAGGGCAAAAAGGTGATCCTATATATGGGTGGGATCGGACCGGAACGGCCGCTGGAGCCAATTCTTGACATCTGTAAAAATAGTGAGTATAGATTGGCTGTAATGGGACGTGAATCAGAGTATCTGAATCAACTTGAAAAAAAATATGGACATGTGTTTGATTACTTGGGGAGTTATACCCCCCCAATGCATTTGGCTGTTGCTCAATATGCTGATATAGGATTGTTAATGTATGTAAGTATTAATCAGGTTCAGGGGCTAAACGCTCTATTTTGTGCTCCCAACAAAATTTATGAATATACGGGATTGGGCTTGCCTGTTATAGCAAACGATATACCGGGGCTACGTTTTGAGGTATTAAGCAATAAAATAGGTTGTGTTTGTGACTTTGAAGACAGATCTGCCATTTTAAAAGATTTAAATAAAATTAAAAATGACTATGCTCAGTTTTCACAGAATGCAAAAGTATATTATAAGAAAATTGATGTTGCACAAATAATAGATAATATTATTTGCATATTTTGCGAAGAAAATAGGCAATGTTAGCGTCAGGCGATAATCGCCATTCCGGGTCAGGCGAAAAACGCCAATTTTGGTCAACTGAAAACAGCCATTTACAATTTGAATAGTTCCTTTACACTGGAGGCGTAGCCAGCCC
>NZ_NFHA01000043.1:0-18910 GCF_002159225.1 Flavonifractor sp. An91
TCCTCCAAACCGTGTATTGAAACATCCTTGCGGGTCTGGGCGCTCTCTGCCCGATCCTGCTCATAGTAGATTTGATCGGACAGGGCTTTCAGCTCTGCAAAGTCATGTTCCGTTTTGTCAGGATTCTCCTTCAGATAATCCTCCAGTGTGATTTCTATGATTTCGTTATGAAAGCGATAAACGATATTTGGGCTGTTTTTGTTTATCGCATAGTCGCTTTTGCGATAATTTTGCACTTCTGTTACCTCCGATTTGTTTTTTGCGGAAAACAAATCGGAGGTGGTGGCCCCCTAACTCTTTGTTCAGGGAGCCTTAAATGAAAGCGGCCGACTTTGTATCGGAATACAAAATCAGCCGCTTTCTGGATATGTGCATTGAGAAGTCCAATAGGGCAGGCAGCACCGGCAGGCGGGGGTTTGTCCCCGCTTGGGGAAAACTCCCGCGCACAAAAACGCAGACCAACGCCTATTGAAATTTGTCCATTGAAAGCCGTGTGTCGTTGATATGGGACAAAAAGCAACTTCTCAATGCTGCGGATTTTCTGATCCATAGCACTGTTACTCCTTGTCTGCTGCTATGCGGACGGCACACAGGCGGCTGGCATCATCCCCTTTCTTCCATCAATGTGGCAGTTCTACGCTGCCGCCTTTGCTGATAATTTTTAATTGTAAGTTCTAAATTTGGGGAACCTTGACGGTTTTCCTCGGAATTTGTCGATAGCATAAAGAAAGGCGGCCCTTATCCATAAGATAAAGACCGCCGTTTGCGCTGATTATGTATGATACTGTTTTTGCAGCCCCTCATCGGCCTCACCTCACTTTTTCCCAGGGGATGGGTAGACTGTCACAGTAAGATTTTATCTTGGAGAAATCATCAGGACTTCATCGAGAAATGTAAAATCTCCTTTCTTTTCGTCGCATTTTAGTTTTTTATAATGGCAGAAAATAGCGCCGGACACAGAGGCAGATTCTGCGTCCGACGCTTTTGGTATGCTATTTTTCAATTTTATATCCCACCCGAAAGACGGTCTTGATATAGGTGGGATGCTTTGGGTCAGGCTCCAGCTTGTTGCGTAGGCGCCAGATCGTGTTGTCCACGGTGTTAGTGCCTAATTCATAGTCCTCGCCCCAGGCCGCATTGTAAAGCTGCTCCCGGCTGAATACACGCCCAGGGTAGCGGGCCATGCAGTAAAGGATAGAGAACTCTCCGTAGTTCAGGCAGATCTCCGAACCGGCCTTCATGACCCGCCGCTGCTCTGGAAATATCTCAATATCTCCCAGAGTCAGGGAAGAAAGCTCAAGGTCAGCAGCATGGAGAATCTGAACATCTTTTCCTTGTAAGGCTTCTAGGATGGAGCGAAAGACACTTCCATCTGGGTCAGAAGTACGGATAACTATAATCTCCTTCATACGATTCCCTCCGGGGGCCACCGATCCTGGTATCACTCTCCTTCAGGCAAAATAAGAGCGGCGCCTTGATTTCTCAAAGCCCCCGTAGGGCAAACCAGTAGCAGCTCCCTCCTTAACTACTTATTTTTTAAGTTGGTAGAAATCATAAAATGCAGCGTGTTTTGCAATGAGAGTTTCAAATGTGCCATGCTCAATGATTTTTCCGTCTGCCATAAAAATAATCTCGTCATAGAGTTCAAGAATGTCTTTGCTCATATTGTGCGTGATTGTAAGCAGCGTTAAATCAGATATTGCTAATAATCTGCTTTCAATGTCATACGCAGTCTGCATATCTATTGCAGAAGTTCCCTCGTCTAAGATCAAGAGTGGTTTTTTACGAATTAAAGCCCTTGCTACGGCAATTCTTTGCTTCTGTCCACCGGAAAGATTAGCGCCATTTTCTCCGACGTGATATTCAAGGCCATTTGGTACTTGCTTGATAAAACTTGATAACCCACTATCAGATAAAGCAGACTGTAATTCTTTTTCGCTGTAATCTTCATGCAAGCAAATATTATCGAAAATACTTTCATCGAACATATAGACATTCTGATGAATGATCGACGATAGGGCAGTTATTTTATCAATATCCAAGATTGATAGACTGTTTGCGTCATATAGTACATTACCTGTGAAATCGGAATAATATCCGGCAATTAACTTAATAAGCGTAGATTTTCCGCAACCACTTTTACCAACAAAAGCATATTTTTTCCCTTTCTCAATGGATAGTGAAATACCGCCTATGACTTCATTTTCTTTATCATAAGAAAAGTGCAAATCTTCTACACAAATTACATCGTTGAAAGCAGGAGATTTTTTCGTACTTGCGCCGTGCTTCTCGTAATCTGAAAGTTGATTTAGCTTGTGTGCAATCGGCTTTATACTTTTGATTTTGGGGATATTACTAAAAATAATTAAAAGAGGGTTGGCAAGGTTACTGCTTACCTGCACCATGCCTAATAATGCTCCCGCACTGATACGTCCAATAATAATGAAGTATGCCGAAAGAAAAACAACAACAACCTGAACAAGAAGCGCAAGTACCATAGAAACCGCCTCATTTGCGGCAATCGCCTTGTCAACTGAATATTTTGCTTTTATCGTGTCCTCGTTACTTGTTTCAAATCGTGAGAGAACATAATTTTTCATTTGATAAGATTTGATAACTTCAAAACCGGATAGCAGATCTTTTACATGGTTTGTAAAAACGGATAGCAGATCAGAATATTTGTCCTGTCGTTCAGAGAGCAGCCCTCCAAACAGACTGGGTACAATAAGCATAATGGCGATTGCAATAATTACGCATACCGTAACGATAATGTCAAAGTAGATCATTACAGCGAGGGACGCTATAAAAATAATAGTGTATTGAATGACTTGCAGGAGAGGAAGTAAAAAATTGTCCTCAATCATTTTTACATCATTCGTAATTGCAGATAAGTAATCTGCGGTATGGTTTTTAGTGTAATCCTCAATCGTCTGCCTCTCAATTCCCATAAAGGTTTTGGAACGAACAGCTTTCATAATTTTGCAGATAAATTTTTTGCTGAACAAAGATTGTAGGTACATGAATACTCCCATAAGCGCAAAGTAGGCTAAAGAAAAGAGCATTATTCTGATGAAGCCGTCCATATCGCCTATATCTACAATGTCCATAACCTGTTGCAATAAGATAGCGATAAACACATAGGACAGAGAACTGATAGCAGTAAATAATACGGTAAGGAACAGCAAAAATTTATATTGTTTCAAATAGCGTGTCATAAATTGGTAGCCTCCTATTTCCTGTTAAAAAGTAAATCACAAACAAGCCCTACTGCGCCCAAACCAAACAAACAGGTAGCTGCTGATTTATAACCTTTTTGAGATAAATGTGCAGCCCCTATCATCAACCCAATTTCTGCTGTAGCAGAGATAGACTTAGAAACAATGCGGAATGAACGCTTTTTCCATGCCTTGTTTACAGCACTTTCAATTTTGTTTGCAACATTTTCGATTTTTTGATCTACATTAGACATAACTATCTCCTTTCATACATTAAGACGGTATGTATACATCTAAAAAATAATACCTTATGAACGAATGTATTGTTTGAAAATAAAACTGCCTTTTTGCAAGGCAATTTTATTTACTCACCTACATTTAGATGTTCCAAGTAGTTTTTCACTGTTCCGAAGATTTCATCGTCAATGATCGGTAAGTTCATACTGTCCAGCAAATACTTGATAAAAGCAAACTTTGACAGCAGTTCTTCTTGTGTTGCGGGATAGACCGATGGAATTAACCAAAAGTTTGTAAGCAACGGCAAAAGTTCGGAAAGTTCTTTTGCATACTTTGTCTGGATAGAACCGTCCTCTATTCCCTCTTGAATAAGTTGGAGCCAAAGAGGGGCAAGCAATCTGCTATTTGTGTCAGCAAGTTCTGCTAACAGACGAGGATTTTTTAAAAGAGGAATACTTTGTTTTCCAAGTTCTGTCCTACCAATATCTGCATGGTTTAACTTTATGACCCCGCGCATTTTTTGTAATCCGTTTAAGTGCTTTTGCTTTTGTACGATAACAAACGGATTGTTGTCAAAAAAAAGTTTCTCACCTAAAGCGTCAATAATTTCCTCTTTTGACTTGAAGTGATGATAAATAGCACCTTTAGTCAATCCACCGAGTTCATTTACAATATCTTGAATCGTTGTATTGTCGTACCCCTTTTCTATGAACAACCGTTGCGATACTTCTAATATCTTCTCAACAGTTACTTCGGGATATTTATTTCTAGCCACTGAAAAATCACCTCCGACATTTTATTCATTCGTTTGGTATGTATTTAGTATACTTCCAGTTCTCATTTTTGTCAATATACATTCCAACGGTATTTTACTTTAACTGGTTATGGGGTAAACTTCAAAATTTTGCGACAGATAGTGATTGTAGCACTCTACTCTCTACGCATTTTGGGGCAAAAAGCCCACGGAATGAAGGGTTTTCGGCGGTGGTCGATGGAATATTAGAATAATTTATTAAACATCCGCTGGATAGAGATTCTAAAGTTGCAGAAAAACGCCAGGTGTAGAACAAAGTCACACCCGGCACTTTTGGTATGCTATTTTTCAATTTTATCTCCCACCCGAAAAACGGTCTTGATATAGGTGGGATGCTTTGGGTCAGGCTCCAGTTTGTTCCGCAGGCGCCAGATCGTGTTGTCCACGGTATTGGTGCCTAATTCGTAGTCCTCGCCCCAGGCCGCATTATAGAGCTGTTCCCGGCTGAACACACGACCAGGGCAGCGAGCCATGCAGTAAAGGATAGAGAACTCTCCGTAGTTCAGGCAGATCTCCACACCGGCCTTCGTGACCCGCCGCTGCTCTGGAAATATCTCAATATCTCCCAGAGTTAGGGCAGAGGGATCATGGTCAGCAGCATGGAGAATTTGAACATCTTTTCCCTGCAAGGCTCCAAGAATAGAGCGAAAAATACTTCCATCTGGGTCAGAAGTATGAATAACAATAATTTCTTTCATACGATTTCCTCCATGAGCTGTCAATCCTGTGCTGGTCAAAAGGGAAAGAGAGATAATACATATATATCAAGCATATTAAGGAACAATTTTTAATACAAAAACAGCTCTCCAAATCGGAGGGCTGTTTTTGTATCTATGCCCGGAAAGCCTGATATTATGGGCTTTCCGGGCTTTTCCTGTTTTCCGGGGACTTGATGGAATAGGCCACCATTGGCCTGCTTGCTATCGCGACGATCATATAGCCCCACGGTGGCTCATTTCTGCACACCCTTGTCCGGCCCGTATATGCCAGAAACGAGGAAACGCTAAAAAGTATCCGCTCCCGGACAGCGCCACCTCTTTCAAAGCGAACAATTTAGCGGGAACCTTGCGGCTCCCGCTTTTTCTTATTCCCGCTCAAAAGCCTCTCCGCAATCCCCGCAGATTACATTGACTTCCCGCGTTGCCCGGATGATGGTGCCGCAGCAGGGGCAAACATATTTGATACTGCGGTTAATGGATTTCTTGCTTCCGCCCTTGGTGGTGCCTTCCACTGGCAAGCGGCTGGCGTTGATCTTGTCCTCCCCCAAGGTTTCTCTGATCCATGCCTCTGCCTCCGGGGCCAGCGTTGTTACCGTCCAGCCATACTTGGCGTGCTTCTCGATATGCAGGCCGTGGGCCTCAGCGGTGGCCTTAAATTTCTGGTTGTGGTAGTAGCCGTTGTTGCTTACGTCTTGGATGCCATGAACCAGATTGTAGAGATGCGCCATCTCATGCAGAAGCGTGGCTGCCAGCTCGAAGATGGGCCGGTCAAGGTACTCGGCGCAGAGATTGATTTCCCGATATTTCTCACCGCTGGCGTTCCATATCTCGTTGATACTGCACCAGCCATACGCCCCGCGCCCTCCGTCTGGTGATACAGTGATGGCCGGGTGGTTTAGCTCGCCCTCGTAAAAATGCTCGTTGAACAAGTCGAACATTTCCTCGGTTTTTCTTACGATTTCAGATATTTGCAGCATGGTTGCGTCCTCCTTAAAGATATGTTTTATTTCTGTGAGTGACAGCTTACACACCACCGGTCAAAAAGCAAGCTCTAAAGGTCTTAAAACATATCTTTTTTCACTGAGGACAGGAAAAGCCCCGCCGAAGCGGGGCTAATCAAAACAGCAAATTAGAATTTTACTTCTCCAATAATTTCAGAAACCGCTTGTCATTCATCTGCTCATTCGTAATATAGTTACCATCGAAGAACAATGCGTATGTTGTGATTGGTGTCGGAGCATTTTGGGCTTCTTCTTTACTCTGCAAGTGAACAGCTTTAAATTGTATTGATTTTTCTTTTGCAATCCTCTCAATTACAGGGACATACTTCGCATTAAACGGGCATTGACTTGTATAATATAAAACATAACCCATTTCGTCAGTATGGGGATGTTTCGCACATTCTTTGAATTGTGGCAATGTTGTATTTTCGACAAACGGTAAATACCATAATTGAATACCATTATCAGCTTCATCACATACTCGAAATCCCTTATACTTCAGAAATTTAGGATCTGCTAAAAAAGGTTTTTTCTTTGCCGCTGCTAAAATACACAATCCCTTTTTCCCTTTGTTTTTACTATCTTCAATACAAGCATTTAATAAATCTGACGAATAACCATGCCCTTTAAACGAACCCGCAACCCATAGACAATCAATATACATATATCCATCTGCTGAAATCGGATTCCATGCCTTTTCAGCAGGGATATATTCAATAAAACATTTTCCTCTTTCCGTACTTTTGAGAAAAACTAAACCATCCCCAAATCGTTCTGACAACCATGCTTTTTTGGAAGATACTTGAATATCATTGTTATTAGAAATAGCACAACATATATGCTCTTTCTCAATATTTTCGCTCGTAACCTTAATATATTCCATTATACAACCCCCCACAACTTCTAATTTGTTTTTCTGATTATAGCATATCGAGCTACAAAAGGAAAGTATGTTATAACCCAAGAAAGACCCCGCCGAAGCGGGGCCTTCATATTTTATTCTGCGATTATAAAACCTTGTTCTTTCAGGTTTTCGAGCAGCGCCGGATTTTCCGGGCCGGTCAAGGTTCCTTCTTTGTCGATGTTATAGCTTCCTACTGCGAAAGCGTATGTCGGCGCTTTCAGATATTCAGGCTTTGCTCCAATGAAGTCACCTACTGCTGCCACCAGCTCCTTGCGACGTACACCCGTTACATTGTAAGCGGCCTCTATTTCCGGCTCGGCAGCCTCCACGGCCATAACCTCTGTGCTTTCCTGTGCGGCGGCTTTGGCTGCGGCCTTCGCCGCCCGGCTTACTCTGGTGCGGGCCTCCGGAAATATCTCCGGCAGTGCGCCTTCCTCATAGTGGATTTCAAAGGTAATCTTCCCGTCCATGTGTACGTTGAAATGGAAGTCGGTCATTTCCACTTCTTTTAGCTCGTCCGGCAGCTCAATGTTTTTGTACCGTTTTACTTCCTCGCCGTTTACCATAAGGCAAACCGGAACCGCGTCCCTCAGTTTTGCTGTGATTTTTCCTGTTTTCATTGTATTTTCCACCTTTCATTTTTGTTCTGTGGCTTGTGCCTCGTGTGAGTCACAGCTTACACACCACGGGTGGAAAATCAAGGCTTTTAGGCATTTTTTAATTTAAAATAACTTGGAAATTAGATGATTATCTTACATCCTCCTTAGGATTAGGACATACTCCCAAGTTCATGCTGAGTCACGATGTCGCGCGTGGATTAGCCATTATAAAACGCTTGCTTTTTCACTAAAAGTTCAGTACACTGTCAACAATCAGCTATAACCTTGACATGACATTGTCATGGTTATTATAATATAATCAACCTATGGGGGTGATAAGTTGCAGGAAAGCAGACTGTTTAGAATTTTGTATTACTTACTGGATAAAGGGCACGCTACTGCTCCTGAATTAGCAGAAAAATTTGAAGTTTCCGTTCGCACAATTTATCGTGATGTAGACGCCATAAGTAGTGCGGGTATTCCGATCTATGTTACAACTGGAAGAAACGGCGGCATACGGTTTCTTGATGACTATGTCCTCGATAAATCCTTTTTTTCAGACAGTGAAAAGTTGGAGATACTGTCCAGTTTACAAAGCTTATCCGCCGTTCAATATCCAGAGGTAGAGACTGTTTTGAAGAAACTTGGTGCGATTTTCCAAATTGGTTTAACCGATTGGATTGATGTAGATTTTTCTCGTTGGGGGAGTGTTGCAGAAAGTGAAAATAGATTGTTTAGGCAACTAAAACAGGCGATATTGGAAAACTGCGAAATCATTTTTGATTATTACAATTCTACTGGTGATGGCAGTAAGAGAAATGTATATCCATATAAATTGATTTATAAAGACAAAGCGTGGTATTTATTCGCTTTTTGCCTTTCTCGAAATAAAAATAGGTTGTTTCGACTTTCGCGGATAAAAAACCTATTTTTAACAGAAGTACATTTTGAGCGTAAAACAGATATATGTCAATATAATTCTGTCTTTCCAATACCAGAGGAAATAGGAAATTTAATAGACTTAGAATTAGAGTTTACTTTAGATGTTGGGTATAGGTTATTTGATACGCTGGACGATACGGCTATTATAAAACATGAAAACGGATATACTGTTAAACTTACTCTGCCGGAAAATAATTGGCTATATGATTTTCTTATGTCATTCGGAGACAAAGTAACCATAGTTCGACCCAAATCTATCCGTCAAATATTGAAAGCAAAACACGAAGCTGCAAGAGAGCATCATAAAGGAGAATAAGATATGAATATACAAAATGAACTTGAAGCAAAAGTAGGCATAACAAACAGTATATATCTAAACAACATTGAAATTGATCCTCTTACGATTAAGGCAATTATGATAAATGAAGTTGTACCCTCTGATGCTTTACAGGATTTTTATGGAGTCCCTGACGCTGATTATCTGAAAACTACTATTCCTCTTTTTCAAGGGGCAGGAGCAGAGGTTAAGTCTATACAAGACATATTGCAAATGGGTATCTATATCACAAATGCTGTAAAAACTCCAAAAACAAAATATGCTATCGAAAAAAATAGCATTCAAGATAGTTTGCCCTATTTAGAAGCAGAACTTTCTTTATTCCCCAATGTAAAGGTTATTATGCTTATGGGTGATGTAGCGAAAAAAGCCTTTAACATGATTACGAAAAAGGCCACAAAGAAAAATGTTGTTCCTACCGTTTCCACCTATAAATTGCGTACTACCGAAATTTATTATAAAGGTATTAGAGTAATGCCATCCTACATAATGACGGGAGGAAACATTCTAATTGAAAAGTCAAAAGTAGCAATGGCAACCGAGGACATTGCCACCATGTTAGAAATAATCAAATAAAAAACATATAAAGATTTTGAAAGCCTGACAGCCGTTGTCAGGCTTTTATTTTTATAATAAGAGAAAATTTTAAGGGGTAAGGTATGAAAGAAAAAACATTAAACCGAAATTTTATATTTTTAATAATAGGGCAGGCATCATCTATGTTTGGAACTACCCTACTCAAATTCACCTCTTCTTTATTGATACTTGACTTAACCAGTTCTGCCACTTCGTTTGGAATAATTACAGCAATCGGTTATCTACCGCCTGTTTTTTTATCTCCGATTGGTGGCATTATCGCTGATCGTAGTAATAAAAGAAATCTTATGATTGCCTTAGATGGCCTATATGGAATTATGGCTGTCCTATTAGTGTTTTCATTATCGTTTTCCAATGTTCTCATTTTGATAACTGTTATCATGGTAGGATTGTCAGTTGTATCTTCTTTTGAAAGCCCCGTGGTGCAATCGAGCATACCTCTCATTCAAGAGAAAGACAACCTTATACAGTCTAATGCCATTGTTAGCCAAATAAATATGATTGCAAATTTAACAGGGCCATTGTTAGCAGGGCTGCTTTATAATGCAGTTGGAAAAGCATATTTGTCGGGCGTGCAAATTATCTTTTCGGGGTGTGCTATTTGTTTTTTCTCTGCAGCTATCTTTGAAGCGTTCATAAAAATACCGAAGATATCTTTGGCCCCAATTAGTAACCCATTACACGCAATACAAAAAGACATAGGTGAGAGTTTTTATTTCTTAAAATCAAAACAGAAATATGTATTTAAAGCAATTCTTCTAAACGCTGCTTTTGTTTTATTGATACAGCCCCTAATTACAACAGGCGCCCCCTTCATAATACGAGTTGTACTAAATCTAAGTTCTGTATTAAATGGACTGTCACAGGCTTTTATGGGAACTGCCGGGCTTATAGGAGGGATAATTGCTGGAGTGATTGCTAATAAATTCAAAACGAACAAAATCTACTGGCTGTTTTGGATTATGGGAATATCAATAGCTGTTTTTGGAATTGTTCTTTTGCTCGATCTTTCTGCAAACTTAACCTATATCATATTTGTGATTATTGGAATAATAATTTTCATAAGTGCGAGCATAGCAGGAATTTTTATTATGTCTGCCATTCAGCAGAATGTACCCAATGATATGTTAGGACGTATCATGTCTTTTTATTCAGCAATAGTAAGCGTTGCCCTCCCAATAGGTATATTGTTTTATGGCTATCTATACGGAAGGTTTATAAATCATCTTGCTGCTATAATGTTTTTTACCTCAATCGCCATATTTGGTATAGGCTATATTGGCAAGAAAACCTACTATTATTTATAGAATATTCTCTCTGTAAGGCAGGCCTGTTACCTGCCTTGAGTAGATTAGCTCATTACAAAAGGCTTGCCTTTTCCTTCAAAATCCGCTACACTGTCAACCCTACACTTAAACACCAGACTTATAAAGTGTGGTATAACAGAATGGGAGGTGTATAGGATGAAGCAGTATAAAACCATTGACATCGCCAGACGGATTGGCATCCATGTGAATACCGTCCGACTCTATGAAAAATGCGCTCTTATCCCTAAGCCGGATCGCTTACCAAATGGATACAGAGTGTTTACCGACCTTCATATAGAGCAATTCAAGCTGGCGCGTGCGGCACTTCGGGTGGAGGTACTTCAAAATGGACTCAGAAAGCAAGCGGTGAATATCATAAAGGTTTCCGCTGCTGGAAATTATGAAGAAGCTGCCGCATTGACCCGCCGCTATATCCAGCAAGTGGATCAGGAACGAAAAAATGCTGAGGAAGCAATTCAGATTACCCGGAAAATACTTGCTGGGTTGGATGGAGAAGAATATGCGGGTATTTACTTCACACGAAAAGAAGCTGCGGATTTTCTCGGTGTTACCATAGACACACTGCGGAACTGGGAATTGAATGGCCTGTTCACAATCAAGCGCAGAGAGAACGGTTATCGTGTCTATTCTGAGAAGGATATACAACGCTTGAAGATCATCCGCTCCCTTCGCTGCGCGAATTACTCGCTGGCAGCCATTTTACGGATGCTGCGGGCGATCAACGACGATCCCGCCGCAAATATCCGTACAGTCATTGATACGCCGAATGAGGATGACGATATTATTAAGGCGTGCGACAAGCTGCTTACCTCTCTGGCCGAGGCCCGGAAAAATGCGGTTTATGTGGCCGGACAAATTGAAAAAATGCAGAAAATGACAAAATAAAAGCCTACATTGACCCACCATACCACCGAACCATGCTAACCTTTATACATCAAAATAGGAGGTATAAAGGCATGGATGAAACCATCAAAGTATCCGGTTTGAGTAAATCTTACGCCGGAAACAAAGTAATCAGTAACATTGATCTTTCGATTGGAACAGGTCAGGTGTTCGGCCTGCTCGGAGCGAATGGCGCGGGCAAAACTACCACGATAGAGTGTATCTTAGGCACTCGAAAGGCAGATGCGGGATCTGTTTCTATTTTAGGATTAGACCCTCGAAAAGATCGAAAACAGCTCTTTGAACAGGTTGGCGTACAATTTCAGGAAGCCAGCTACTCGGACAAAATTAAGGTTTGGGAGCTGTGCGAAGAAACCGCCTGCCTCTACCGGAAAGCTGCAAATTACGAGGAGCTTTTGAGGCAGTTTGGTCTGTGGGAAAAACGAGGCGCTTTCGTAAATGAACTGTCCGGTGGGCAAAAACAGAGGCTATTCATCGTTTTAGCACTCCTGCCTGATCCGAAGGTCGTCTTTCTGGACGAGCTTACAACGGGCCTTGATACGAAAGCACGCAGGAGTGTTTGGAAAAGTCTGGACGCACTGAAGCAAAAGGGTCTGACCATCTTTCTTTCCTCACATTTTATGGACGAGGTGGAAGTCCTGTGCGATACAATCGCCATTTTGAAGGACGGAAATTTCATTTTCACAGGAACCGTTCAGGAGGCAATTCACCAAAGCCCATATGATAATTTGGAAGAAGCCTATTTGTGGTTTACCGGAGAGGAGGAAACGGACGATGAATAAATATGTTACAATGCTGAAAACAGAAATCAAGCTGTCTTTTCGAGGTATGGACATGGTGATCTTCGCACTTTGCCTGCCAGTCGTGATGGTGGTACTGCTCGGTATCATTTATGGAAATCAGCCCGCTTTCGAGGGAGCAAGCTATTCCTTTTTAGAGCAGTCCTTTGGAGCAATTTCCACGATTGCAATCTGCGCCGGTGGCGTTATGGGCCTCCCGTTGGTGATTTCTGACTATCGGCAGAAGAAAATACTGAAACGCTATAAGGTAACGCCAACCAGCCCCATCCTGCTGCTAACAGTACAGGTTTCTATTTACGCCATTTACTCGCTGCTTTCTTTGATATTGGTCTATCTGGTAGGAAGTTTGTTCTTCGGCGTTCGGTTGCCCGGTTCCGTGGGAATCTTTCTGGCCTCTTATCTTCTGGTGATGCTTTCCACATTCAGCATTGGAATGATGGTGGGCGGAGTCGCTCCGAACATGAAGGTCGCTAGTATTGTTGCCAGCGTTTTGTATTTTCCCATGTTGATCTTCTCCGGGGCCACTCTCCCATACGAGGTGATGCCGACAGCATTGCAGAGGATTGCAGATATTCTACCGCTGACTCAGGGGATCAAATTGCTGAAAGCGGCTTCTCTGGGCTTACCGATAGAAGTTGCTTGGCTCCCTCTGGTTGTCATGGTGGCTCTGATTATTATCTGCAGTGGAATTGCGGTGAAATTCTTCAAGTGGGAATAAAGTAGTAATAATACAAAAGAACTTTTTCTTACAGCAAGGCGGGCCAGTCACCTGCCAAATGGGCCAAGCTGCCTTGTGCGGATTGATCCGTTATGAAAGGCTTGCTTTTTCCCATTAAGTTCAGTACACTGTCAATCTGACACAAAGCATTTCATACTGTTTCCATATTGCTTTGGTATAATAATGTGAGGAGGTGTAAAAATGGCTGTTTTATTGATTGTGGAAGATGATACTGCCACCAACGAGGCAATCTGTGAATATATGAGCTCCGCAGGGCATAAGGTTTTGTCTGCCTTCGATGGAGAGCATGGCTTGCAGATCGCAAGGGAAAAATCCATTGATTTAGTGGTTCTGGACATTATGCTCCCGAAACGGACCGGTTTGGAGGTATTAAAAGAACTGCGTCAAACGAGCGGCATCCCCGTCTTAATGCTTACCGCCCTTGACGATGAGCCTACTCAGGCGGCCAGCTTTGATGAACAGGCGGACGACTATATCACAAAACCCTTTTCCATGCTTTTGCTGGGGAAACGGGTGACGGCCCTGCTGCGGCGGTGTGGTAAAAGTCCGGAACTGAGCCAAATCCAGATAGGCGATATTACGGTGGATTTTGGCGGCTACACCGCTTCCGGGCCGGGCGGCCCTATTGACCTGACACCAAAGGAGATCGACCTGCTGAAATTGCTGATAGAGCATAAAAGTCTGGTTCTTACACGGTCGCAGATCTTGGACGAGTTGTGGGGATATGATTACCCCATCATCGACCGAACTATTGATACCTACATCAAAAATTTACGGAAAAAGCTGAGTCTTGACCGGATTGTAACGGTAAAAGGCGTTGGCTACAAGTATGAGGAACACCCATGAGAAACTTAAAGCTCTTTACTAAAATCTTCTTATACACCTTTCTGGTAATGCTGTTTGTCACCGTGATGGCTCATGTTTTTCTCTATGTGCTTGCGCCGCAAATGACCGTAAGCACCAACCGTTTTGTGGAAGGGGCCATTATCGAGAGTGCTGTGAATACCGGAATCTTGATAAAATCCGCTATCGGAAAAGCACTGCCGGTATCCCTGCTTTGCTGCGCCATCATATCCGCCGGGTGTTCCCTGTTGTTTTCCAGAGCCATGACGAGGCCGATCAAGCAGATTGCGGAAACAACAGAAAAGATGGAAAAGCTGGATAAGGCTGCAATCTGCGTGGTGCATACGAAGGACGAGATTGGCGAGCTGGCCGCCCGCGTAAATAAGCTGTATGCCAGCCTGCTTTCCACCATTGAAAATCTGGAAGAAGAAAAGCAAAACGTCCGTGAGGCGGAACGGTCAAAAATTGATTTCCTGCGGGCCGCCTCCCATGAGCTGAAAACGCCGGTGACGGCCCTGAACGCGATTTTGGAAAACATGATCTTAGGCATTGGAAAATACAAAGACCGGGATCGCTGTCTGTTGGAATGTAAGGAGATTACCGGACAGCTCTCCTTTATGATTAAAGAAATTCTGGATACCTCCCGGCTGGATTTTACACAGGAGAAACAAGACGCGGAAACCTTTGACCTGTCGGAGTGTCTTCCGGCGATCTGCGAGCCTTATCAGTTGATTGCGAAGGCAAAGGGACTCGACTTTTCTTTCAGCATACAGGGAAAGTGCCCTGTCCACACGTCAAAGAAAGGCCTTGAAAAAATCCTGTCCAATCTGCTCTCCAACGCGGTTTCCTACACAAAGCCGGGATGCAAGATCACCGTTCTATTGACCGCCCGGCAGATAAAAATAGAAAACGAGTGTACGCCCATCCCGCCGGATAAGCTGGCCCATGTATTTGAGCCGTTCTACCGCCCGGATTTCGCCAGAGGCAGAAAAGATGGAGGGAATGGGCTGGGGTTATATATTGTAGATACACTTTCAAAGGCCCTTGGGCTGCCCTATCAATTTGAGGCGACCAAAAACCCGCCGGGAATGTGCTTTACCCTTTATCTCTCATAAAGCGATTGCTTTTTTCCGTTTCATACTGGTTCCATATTGGGGTGCTATGCTGTCAGCGTTGCAACACTTATCCTATATGAAACGGAGGTCATTCTATGAACTTTATGAATCGAGCGTGGCTGTACATCGTCCGCAAGAGGGGCAAGAGTATCCTTCTTTTTGTCATCTTGCTGGTGATGGCAACCTTTGTACTGACCGCCCTGGCGCTGGGGAACGCTTCTAAAGCTGCCCAGCAGGAGCTGCGGCAAAGTCTTGGCGGGAGTTTTCTCATTGGCTTTGACTACACGGAAAACAACCCCTATTTGAAGGTGGAAAGCGTGGAGGGCGGAACCCTGATGTATTCCACCCAGCAGATCAGCCCGGAGCTGGTAGAACAAATCCGGGGAATTGAGGGGATCAAGGAGTGCAGCGCCACGGTGGAGGGGCTGCCGGCTTTCCCTTCTCTGAAACTGTTCACTGGCAATATCCCCATTGAGGAAGAATTTCGTGAATCCTCAAAAATACTAAGCACATGGAAAAGCGAAGAGCTTACCCGGTTTACTTCCGGGCAGCTTACGCTGACAGAGGGGCGGCATATTCTGCCGGACGATAAAAACAAGGGGCTAATCAGCAAGGATCTGGCTGAGAAAAACGGCTTGAAAATTGGCGATAAAATCCAAACGTACAAAGGCGTGGAGATTGAGATTGTGGGCCTGTTCTCTCCAAAAGAAATCGAAGGTATCAACGATCAGGTGACAACCTACGATAAAATACAAAATCTCATTATCACCGATCTTGCCACTTTAGTGGCTCATGAAAATGGCCCTGCAATCCAGGGATTTAACGAGCTGACCGTATCAGTAGACGATCCGCAGAACATGGAGAAAATCATTTCTAAAGTAAAGGGCATTTCCGGTGTGGACTGGAAGGGATTCTCTTTTCTGGTTGACAACGAGGACTATGAGAACGCCGCGTCCTCCTTAGAACAATTATCGGAGCTGATAGCCACTATTTTGATTGTCGCGCTGATTGTAAGCATTGCCATCCTTTCGCTCATTCTTACCATTTGGGCCAGAACCCGAATCCATGAAACCGGCGTGCTGCTTTCTGTTGGGATCAACAAGCTGTCGATTTTAGGACAGTATATTGCCGAGGTTTTGCTCATAGCAGTGCTGGCGTTTTCCCTTTCTTATTTCTCTGCCAGCGCCATTGCAGGCCAGATGGGAAACGTCCTGCAATCCGGGCAGGCGGTAACAGAGGTGCAGCAGGAGAACGGCTTATCTGCCGGAAGCCGTGGCGAAGCCGGAACAGACGCAGAAGATCAGAAAATAGAACCCCCTAAATTACAGGTTCGCGTACAGTTTGAGGAAATGGGGCTCCTATTCCTGCTTGGGATCGGAATTGTAACGGTATCCGCTGGATTTTCCTCGATTTCCGTCATGCGGCTGAAACCGCGAGAGATTTTATCAAAAATGAGCTGAGAAAGGCGGTAACGATATGAAAAAAGTATGGAAATTGTTTCCTATATTCTTTCTTCTGGTACTGTTGTTCACTGGGTGTACCCCGAAGGAGAACAAAGGGGACGAAACGCAGGAGCAGTCTGGTGCGCCCATGATAGATTATGAGGTGCCGGATAAAGTAAAGGACTATGACTTCAACTATGAATTTGTACCGGAAGGTGAATAGGAGGTAGCTATATGGGAACTTTGGAATTACAAAACTTGACCTATTCTTATGATAAAAAGAAAAAGGTACTCAGAGGAATTGACGCGCGGATGGAGGCTGGAAAGATGTATGCCATTCTCGGCCCCTCCGGCTGTGGCAAGACAACGCTCCTTTCCCTGTTGGGCGGTCTGGACAGTCCCACAAGCGGGGCTATCCTGTTTGAAGGGAAGGATGTTGCACAGACCGGATTAGCAGGACACCGGAAAAAGAATGTTTCGTTTATCTTTCAGAGCTACAACCTGATTGATTATATGACTCCGCAGGAGAATGTCCGGCTGATTTCCAAAAAACCAGCATTTCCGTTTCTGGAACGGCTGGGGTTGACGAAGGAAGAAACAAGACGAAACGTGTTGAAGCTTTCCGGCGGTCAGCAACAACGTGTAGCCATTGCGCGGGCACTGGCCAGCGAGGCTCCAGTGATTTTGGCGGACGAGCCTACTGGCAATCTGGACGAAGAAACCGCTCAGGATATTACAGAAATCCTGAAAGAAAGCGCACATCAGATGAATAAATGCGTGGTAGTAGTCACCCACTCAAACGAGCTGGCAAAACAGGCGGATGTGGTGTTCCGGCTGAAAAAAGGCGAACTACATATAGAGCAAAGCGGGAAATCTTCATAAATTATTTTTCAAGGCAAGACTACTACTTGCCAAAATGGGCCAGTCTGCCTTATGCGGATTGGCCCATTTTGTATGAGGAGGAAAATTATATGTGCAGCTCCTAACCAGCATTTAGATAGACTCACCCATTCAAAAATTTTTCTCAAAATATTTTTCAAAAACTTTCCGGTTTGCACTCCTGAGATGTGTTCTGGTTATGTGAGGAGGCGAAAAAGAACCAGCTCAAATCTGCAAAAAGGAGGGATGCGGCATGATGTCTCCCTCTGATGAAAAGCGGATCGTCGCCATGGTGGATTCCTTCACCAAGACGGTGGCTCGGAATTTCAGCAGAAATCTCAAACGGGCAAAGGCAAACGCGGAGAAACATTACTCTGACGAGCCAGTATGTGACGGTTTACGAAGATAAAAGGCTGGTATTTACCTTCCGCGACGGGCGGCAGGTTGAAGTCACAGCAGAATTATGGAAAGCAGCATAAAGACAAAGAGAAAACCGCAGGTTCCGGCCTGCGGTCTTTTTCTTTGCCCTCTACTGCAAGGTGCTTATAAATTCAAGCAGCAGGGCTTTTTGCTTTTCGGTGAGTGTACTCCATTTTGCAAAAAGCTCGCGCTGTTCATCCGTTATTTCCACAGCTTCTCCGCCTTCCGCGAAAAACTGTGCTAAGGTTATTCCAAACGCACGACAAATCACTTCCAGCGTGGGAAGCGTCGGCGCATTATTCCTTTTGAAAACATTGGTTATTGTGGAGTGAGATAGGTTTGCCTCTTTTGCCAGCCTGTAATCCGTCCAGCCGCGCTCCTCCATGAGCTGCTTGATCCGCTTTTGTGCGTCCATTCCATCACCTGCCCATCTGTATCTATTTTAATTCCCAAATGGGTGGTATAATAGTCACAATCGGTGGCTATTATATTTCCCAAGTGGGGCATAGAGTAGTTTATATCATGGGCCTAACATGGAGATACTATTCATACAGATAGGAGGCTTTACATTGCAAGAGAAAGGAAAAGATTTCTTCGCCATGCTGGCGGAGCGGGATCATACGACCGTGGAAAAGATTAAAGAGAAAATCTCAAAGCGGATATGGGAGGGCTTGCATGACCCTGACCCGGAGCGCCGGGCGCAATGGGAACGGATACCATGTGCCGGAGATGTACCCACCCCGGAGGAATGGCTGCGCTATTCTGTGGAACGGCTGAAAGAAGATGGCCGGGAGGATTTGCTGCGGCACTACCTCATAGATTAGGGGTGTGCATTTCAAAAGCAAAGAAATACAAGATATAGATATGTTGGCAGAAAAAGAGCGGGAATGAACACCTCATGTTGTGTTTTCCCGCTTTTTGTTTCCGCCGTACTGTATGAAATGTTGTCCCTTTAGACAAGGCGGGGAGAGATCTTCAAGATCTTTCCCCGCCTTGCTTTTTGCTCAATGGACTGAGTTGTTTGGCATCATAAACCAGCTACTGAGCAAATTGTCAGTTCACAATATAGGAAACAT
>NZ_NFHA01000044.1:0-17969 GCF_002159225.1 Flavonifractor sp. An91
GGCGTGCCTTGAGGCACGCCCGGCGGAGATTCTTATTCGCCTTCGTAGGCCCGGCGGTAGATCTCGATGATCTCGGCCTTGGTGGCCTTGCGGGGATTGGTGAGGCAGCAGACGTCCTTCATGGCGTTTTCCGCCATAATCTCAAAGTCCTCCGGCTTGACCCCCAGCTGCTTCAGGTCAGAGGGGATACCCACCTGGCGGCTGATGGTGCGGATGGCCTGGATGGCCTTGGCCGCGGCATCCCCGGTGGACAGGCCGTCGATCTGTTCCCCCATGGCCTGGGCCAGATCCCGGAAGCGATTCAGGTTGCCGATGAGGTTGAATTCCTCCACATAGGGCAGCAGGATGGCGTTGCATACGCCGTGAGGCAGGTTGTAGTAGCCGCCCAGCTGGTGGGCCATGGCGTGGACGTAGCCCAGAGAGGCGTTATTGAAAGCAATGCCCGCCAGATACTGGGCGTAGGCCATCTTGTCCCGGGCCTTCATGTAGTCGCCGTTGGCCACCGCCTTGGGCAGGTACTGGTAGATCATCTTCACCGCCATCAGGGCGGCGGAGTCGGTGAGCACGTTGGCGGCGGTGGAGACATAGGCCTCAATGGCGTGGGTCATGGCGTCCATACCGGTGGCGGCGGTGAGGGAAGCGGGCATCCCCTTCATGAGGACCGGGTCGTTGACGGCGATCTTGGGGGTGACTCGCCAGTCCACAATGGCCATTTTCACCTTGCGGGTGGTGTCGGTGATGATGCAGAAGCGGGTGATCTCAGAGGCGGTGCCGGCGGTGGTATTGATGGCCATCAGGGGGACCACGTCCTTGGAGGCCTTGTCCACGCCCTCGTAGTCGTGGATGGTACCGCCGTTGCTGGCCACCAGGCCAATGCCCTTGGCACAGTCGTGGGAGGAGCCGCCGCCCAGGGAGATAATGGAGTCGCAGCCGTTCTGCTGGAAGAAGGCCACGCCTGCCTCCACGTTCTTGTCGGTGGGGTTGGGTTCGGCCCCGTCAAAGACCACCGACCGGATACCGGAGCCGGACAGGATCTCCTGGATGGAGGCGGCCATGCCGGACTGGGCCAGGAACTTGTCGGTGACGATCATAGCGTGGCTGACGTTCAGGCTGCTCATCAGCGCACCGATCTCATTGACGGCTCCTTCACCGAACACATTGCGGGTGGGCAGGAAGTAGTAAGTGGACATAGCAGATTTCCTCCTTGTGCCGGGCGCCTGCGCCCAAATGATTGACGCAAGTATAATCTGCCAAATTAAAGTTGTCAATAAGTTTTAAAAAGTTTAATTTTTAACAAAATGTTGTTATATTTGTGACATATAAGTTAAAAATATGACAATAACATTTTAAAATAAAACTAATTGGTTTAGAAGCGGGAATGTGAGAAATTGGGAACTATTTCCTCCTTGTTGTGACAATAACAACAATCTGCTTCCAACGCGAAACAGTACAAGAAAAAGGCGGCCCGCGCAGATACGCGGGCCGCCTGCCGGTCAGAAACGGTAGAGGTAGAGATAGGTTTCGTTGTAGTCCTCCTTGCCGTGGGCGGTGATGGCTACCCGGCCCTCATCGAACCAGCTCAGGGAGCCCTCGTGCAGGGCGTCGTAATTTTCCCGATCCAGCAGGGTGAACACGCCGCGCTCCAGGTCCATGACTCCAAGGCTGGATATCCCAAGCCCGTCGGCCTGGTCGTCGTAGCTGGCAAACAGAACCTTGGTGCCGGAAGTATTGGCGATCAAGGTGGCGTTCTCCTGTTGGGACAATAAGAAATCCTCCACAATGGTGGTCCCACCGGTAACCAGGTCCAGCACCGATACCGTGCCGTCCTCCGCCACATAGATGCCCCGTCTGCCGCCAAAGAAGAACTGGAAGCCGTGGGGGTTCTCCTCCCGGGACTGGTAGACCGGCAGCTGGGAGAAGGTGCGCTTCAGCTGGCCGTTCTCCGGCTGCCAGGTCCAGACATCGTAGCAGTCCCCTTCCGACCCGGAGAGGGTCAGCAGGATCAGGGCGCCGTCCTGATCAAACCAGGCGCTGAATACCTCCAGGCCGGTGAGCTCGTCCAGGGCGGTGGTGGTTTGGGCCGTGCGGTCACAGTAGAACCAGCCCGTGCGGTCGCTGGACAGAATGGCGGCGGACAAATCGTCTGACCACCGTATGTCAGTCAGAGGCGCGGCCTTTTCCCAGCCGGTGCCATCCAGCAGGTCGGTGACTGCTCCGGTTTCCAGGTCCAGCAGCACCGGGTACTGCCGGTAGTCCATTTGGCTGCCCTGGCTGAGACGGAGGATGACGCTGTCGGTGGAGCCGGGGATGGCGATGGCATTACAGTCGTAGTCCAGGGCATAGCCGGCGGTGCCGTCACAATGGCAGGAGATTGCCCCCTCATACTCGCACCAGTAGACGGTGTCGGTATAGGTCACGCCCTCCCAGGTGGTGGAAAACCGGGTGGTGTGGGTCTCCAGGGGGACCAGCTGATCCCCCTCCGCCGCCCAGTAGTGGCGGGCTAGGAGGGTGCCGTCGTCAGCCCGCTCTGCCTGAAACAGGGTGCCGACACCGTAGTCATAGCCCGCCCCGGCGTTGGGGAGACGGATATACTGGGCCTCCACCAGACCGTCAATGGTGGTCTGGGTCATTTCCGGTTCCTCTGGCGCCTCGCCCACAGGGCCGGGCACCTGCTCGGTTTCCTCCAGGTGGAAGAAGGTGAGCACCGCCGTCCGCAGCTGAGGGCTCACTGCCATAGCCACCATAAAGGTGCAGGCGATGGCGGCGGCCGCCGCAAGAACCTTGCCCGCCAGCCTGCGGGGGTGTGCCTGCCGCATGGAGGGCAGATTCAGCTGCTCTTTGATACGCCCCTCCAGATCGGGGGCGGGGTTCAGCTGGTCCATTGCGTTGCGATAATCCCGGGTGTTCATATGCTTCCCTCCCATCCGGTATCCAGTTCCAGTTTCAGCAGCTCCCGGCCCCGTTTCAGCCGCATTTTTACCGCTGACTGGCTCAGCTTCAGGATCTCTGCCACCTCCGCCACCGAGTAGCCCTCGTAGTAGTGAAGGTGGATGGGGCCCTTGTAGGTCTCGGGCAGAGCCAGAATGGTCTCAAGCACCGCCCGATCCGGGCCTTCCGGCACAGGGCAGCTCTCATCCAGGGCCACCGTCTGACGCCTCCAGAAGTTTTTCAGTTGATCCCGACACAGATTGGCGGTCACCCGCAGCAGCCAGCGCTTCTCGTGCTCCCTGTCGGCAAAAGCGGGGGCCTTGTACAGCAGCTTGAGAAAGACCTCCTGAGTGATATCCTCGGCGTCCGCCGGGCAGCCCAGATAGACCATGGCCAGCCGGTAGACCGATGTGCCATAGGCAGCATAGGCTGATTCAAACCGCCTGGTCAACGAGTCTTGTTCCTTCATCGTACCGCCTCCTTTCACCCATATAACGACTGGGCAGACTTCCAGGTCACAAAAAAGTCCAGGCGAATTTCGCCTGGACTTTTGCATATCAGGAATTTTCCCGGCAGGCCCGGAGGATGGACAGAGGGGGCACCGGACGGGGCAGCTTCATGCGGAATACCATCTGGGGGGTACGGGGCTCAGTGAGGGGCCAGCCGTTTTCATCCTCCATGGCACCGGCGGTAAAGGGGGTGGCAGCCACGTCGGGGCCCACCAGCTCCAGCTCGTCTCCCACGGCAAACTTGTTGCGCAGGGACAGGGTGGCGTTGCCCTCGGAATCGCAGGAAGTGACGATAGCAACCACCTGCCACTCCCGGACATAGCGGGCGTCTCCGGTATACTGGCCGGGCTGGCCGAAGTAGAAACCGGTGGAGTAGGGGCGGTGGCTCACCTTGTCCACCTCTTCCCGCCACACCGGGTCCATGGGCTGACCGGCGGCCGCTGCGTCGATGGCGTGGCGGTAGGCGGCGGTGACAGCGGCGGCGTAGTAGGCGCTCTTGGCCCGGCCCTCTACCTTGAGGGAGTTGAGCCCAGCCTCCATCAGCTCCGGAATGTGGTCAATCATGCACATATCCCGGGAGTTCATAATGAAGGCGCCGCCCTCATCTTCGCCGATGGGGAAGTATTCCCCGGGGCGCTTTTCCTCCATCAAAGCGTACTTGTAGCGGCAGGGCTGGGCGCAGGCGCCCCGGTTGGCGTCCCGGCCGGTCATATAGTTGCTCAGCAGGCAGCGGCCGGAGTAGCTGACGCACATGGCGCCGTGGACAAAAGCCTCGATCTCCAGCTCCTTGGGGGCCTTGGCACGGATCTCCCGAATCTCATCCAGGGACAGCTCCCGGGCCAGAATCACCCGGCTGGCACCCAGGTCGTACCAGGCACGGGCAGCCTGATAGTTGGAGATGCTGGCCTGGGTGGAGATGTGTGCCTTGACCTTGGGAGCGTGCTTTTTCAGCAAAGAGAGCACACCTACGTCGGCCACGATGGCGGCGTCCACCCCCAGAGACTGGAGGTACTCCAGCCACTGGGGCAGCCGGGCCACCTCGTCGTTGCGGGGCATGGTGTTGCAGGTAACGTGGATGGATACGCCCTTGCTGTGGCACAGTTCCACCGCCTGGCGCATTTCCTCCTCGGTGAAGTTGCCGGCAAAGGCACGCATACCAAAATCATTGCCCGCCAGATAGACCGCGTCCGCCCCGTAGGCCAGGGACATTTTCAGCCGTTCCATGTCCCCGGCGGGGGAGAGCAGTTCGATTTGTTTAGTCATTCTTGTACAGCTCCTGGCTATTGAGGAAAGATTGGTGCTCACTGCTGGAGCGGAAGAAGTGGTGTACCCCGTCGTCGCCCAGCGCATAGTAGTAGTAATTGGTAGAGTCGGGGTTCACCGCCGCCTTCAGGGCGTCCACACCGGGACAGGAGATGGCGGTGGGGGGGAGTCCCTTGTGGGTATAGGTGTTATAGGGAGTATCCGCCTGCGTGTTTACTTGGGTGCCTCCGGTGACATACAGGATGGTGGCGTCGATGTTCAGATAGCCCGCCGTCTCGCTGGTGGGGTTGTTGAGACGGTTGTAGATCACCGAGGAGATCTTGCCCTGGTCGGTGCCGTCAGTTTCCTTCTCGATCATGGAGGCAATGATGACGGCGTCGTTGACGCTCATGCCCTTGTCCGTCATGGTCTGGCGCATCTCGTCGGTGAAGATCTCGTCAAAGCGGAGGATCATCTTGTTGAGCACGCTCACCGGGTCCTCACCCATATAGAACTCGTAGGTGTCGGGGAAGAGGTAGCCCTCCAGACGCTTGGCGTCGCCCAGGGGCAGCACGCCCTGGAGGAAGGAGAACTTGAAGTCGTAATTGGCGGCGGTCTCCTCCAGATCTTCCACCGTGGCCACGCCGGCCTTCTCCAGCATCTCAAAGATCTGGGCCTCTGTGGTGCCCTCCGGGATGGTCACCGTGGTGGTGAGCCGGTTGGCGGAACTGGAACCCATGCTGCTGATGAGGGCACGATAGTCCATGTCGGTATTCAGCTCGTAGCTGCCCGGGGTGATCTTGGCATTGTCATCTCCAGCCTGACCCGAGACGTGGGTGAAGCTGCAGAAGAGCTTGAATACAAATTTATACTCGATCAGGCCCGCGTCCTTCAGCTTGTCGGCCACCTGATCCACCGTGTCGCCCTCCTTAATCTCCACCACGGCGGTGAGGGGGGCTTTGTTCAGGGCGAGGATGTCGTTGGCCCACATCCAGCTAACCCCCGCCAGCAGAACGGAGGCGCCCAGTACGCATACCACATAGATCAAAATACCCCATGAGCCCAGACGCTTGCGCTTCTTGCGGGGCCGGGGCCGGGGCTGTCCCTCCGGGGCGGAGGGGGCACGGCCGGACGAGCGGCTGGAAGGCGCCAGACGTTTTCCGCCATGGTTGGCGTGGGAAGAGGTCTCCTGACGGCCCTCGTTGTGATAATCTTCCTGAGACATAGGTTCAACTCCTAACCGAATGAAAAACAGTGGCCTGCCGGAACCACGATTGCTCCCTCCGCATAGAATAGGTCAGTTAAAGCAAGTGAGGTGAGACGACAATGTGTTTCGGCAATAACGGTTTTGGCGGCAACAGCTGCCTGTGGATCATCCTGATCATCATCCTGCTGTGCTGCTGCTGCGGCGGCGGGAACAGCTGCGGCAACAGCTGCGGCTGCAATAACAACTGCGGTTGCAACGACGGCTGCTGCTAAGCCGTACGTACCGCAGGGAAGCGGGGCCTCAGGCCCCGCTTTTCTCCTATCCCGGTGCGGACGGGCCGTACAGGCTGGTTTCAGTGATCACCAGATCCACCCCCAGGTCGTGGGGGAGACGGGGAATGGCCTCCATCAGCAGTCCATCCCGGCACAGCGCGGCGGTGATGCCGGAAAATCCGGCCAGCCAGCGGTCGTAATACCCGCCGCCCCGCCCAAGCCGGCCGCCGGAGCGGTCAAAGGCCAGCCCGGGCACCAGAACCAGATCGATCTGGTCCGGCGGGATGAGGGGACAGTCCAGGCCCGGTTCCAGCATTCCGTAGGGATGGCGGATGAGGGTACTGTCCCTTTGGACGAGCCTGGCCTCCATTTGGTTCCCCGGCAGGCACCTGGGCAGACACACCTGCTTTCCCATATCCCACAGGGGTGACAGCAGCCGGACGGTGTCCGGCTCGGTGTCCATGCCGTGGTAGAGCAGGACGGTCCGGGCGGACTCTATCTGAGGCAGGGCCAGAAAACGGCGAAACAGGGATTCATCTCCGGCGATCCGAGCCTGAGATGACAGCGTGGCCAGCCAGTCCAGTGCCTGACGGCGCAGGCGGGCCTTCTCAGCCGTGATAGTGGACGGCATCCTTTACCTGGGCAGCAGCGGCAGGCCCCTTCAGGATCTCTACCAGCTTCAGGCCGAAGGGGAAGGCGGAACCGGCGGCCTCGCCGGTGACGATGTGGCCGTCCACCACTACGGAGGAACCCTTCTGCACTACAGCGGAACCCATCAGATCCTCCATACCGGGGTAACACACCGCGTTGCGGCGGTCCAGCATCCCCAGGTTGGCCAGAATGGTGGGAGCAGCACAGATGGCGGCCAGCCAGCAGCCGTGATCATAGCAGCGCTGGATGAGGGCCTGAGCCCGCATATCACCGCTGATGGCCTCTACGCCGCCCAGTCCGCCGGGAAGCATGAGCATCCGCAGCTGGTCGGGCTCCAGTTGGTCCAGGGTGGTGTCCGCCGTGACAGTGATCCCGTGGCTGCCGGTGACCTGAAGTCCGTCCAGGCCCACCAGAGCTACCTTGACACCAGCCCGGCGCAGCAGGTCGGCGGGGACCAGAGCTTCGCTCTCTTCAAACCCGTTACCCAGTAAAATAGCTACCATTCAACAGCACCTCATTTTATGATTTGGGCCACCATAGCCCAGATGTCTTGGTGGATTTCTTCCGTGGAGCGCAGACGCCCTGTCTGGTCCACGCAGGGGACCTTGTGCCAGCCCAGACAGTCAGCTGCCCGCAGAGCGGTGCGGCGGCACAGGGCCAGATAATCGGTATCTACTTCGTGAATATCGCCTTTGGTATGGGTGGCCGCCTCCCGGCTGCGCAGCAGCTCCACGGCCCGTTCTGTGGGCATATCCAGATAAATCACCTGGTCGGGGAAGGGCAGGCCCAGCTTGGAGCATTCAAAGTCGAAGAGCCAATGAAAGAACTCCTCCCACTGGTCCTCAGGTAGCTTGCTGGCCTGGTGGACGGCGTTGGAGGTAGTGTACCGGTCGGAGAGCACCAGACCGCCGTTCCGGTAGTAGTCCCCCCACACTTTTTTCCAGGACGCGTACCGGTCCACCGCATAAAAGGTGGAGGCGGCATAGGGATTTACGTCAGAGGGATGGGAGCCAAACTCGCCGCCCAGATACATCCGCAGCAGGGCGGAAGAGGGCTCCTGATACTGGGGAAAGACCAGACGGCGGAAGGAGATATCCTCCTGCTCCAGCCGCTGACACAGCAGCTTGAACTGGGTGGACTTGCCGGAGCCATCGGTTCCCTCAAATACGATCAGCTTTCCTGCCATATCAGCGCCTCCTGACCCGGGCGCCTACGGCATACCATAGCACCAGGGGGAGCTTGGCCATGCGTCCGATGCGCTTAGGTTCCTTGATGAGCCGGTGGAGCCATTCCAGCCCCAGCTTTTGAAAGGCCTTGGGGGCCCGCTCCACCACGCCGGCAAAGACGTCCAGGGAACCGCCCAGGCCGATCATCAGGTGCGCGCCGGTGGCGGGACCGTTCTGTACCATCCAGAACTCCTGCTTGGGCGCGCCCAGACAGACAAAGACCACATCTGCGGCGGCGGCGCGGATTTCCTCCACCACCGGACCGTCCTCCTTGAAGTAGCCGTCGTGGGTACCGCAGACAATAAGTCCGGGATAGGTACTCTTCAGGTTGGCAGCGGCCAGCTCGGCCACGCCGGGTTTGGCGCCCAGCAGAAAGAGCCGCTTTCCGTGTTCCGCCATCCATGCCACCAGTCGCTGGGCAAAATCGATGCCCGGCACTTTGCTTTTCAGGGGGCGGCCCAGAATCTTGGCGGAGTAGATCACACCGATGCCGTCGGCCAGCACCAGGTCAGCCCCCAGCAGGGCCTGCTTGAATTCGGGGTTTTTCCGGGCGGCCAGAATAAATTCCGGGTTGGGGGTCACAGCATAGTGAAAACCTTCCGCCTCCACCAGCCCGGAGCCAGTCTGTACCGCCTCATCCAACGTCAGGTCGTCGAAGCCGACGCCCAAAACATCTGTCCTCAAAATGAATTGCCTCCGATTGGATCAAGTCCATAATTTCACACCATTCTACCATAGCGGAAGAGAAAAGTCCATGCGGAAACAGGGAGAAAGGAGGGTGGAAATGATAAAGTTTCTGTGAAGAAAGCCGGAAAAGCGCCCTTCGCACAGCGAAGGGCGCTTTGGCTCAGATCAGGGAGGGAAGCAGATTCAGCTTGCACAGCAGAGTGCAGGTCAGGGCGGCAGCCTCCTCCCGGGTGGTGACTCCGGCGGGATCGATCTCACTGGGGGCGGCCCAAAGCAGGCCGTCCTCATCCTGTGCCAGCAGCCATACCGACGCCCAGGACCAGGAGGAATAGTTCTGATACTCGGCGAACGCCGCCTCCGGACGATTCTGCCAGGTCTGGATCAGATCCAGATCAAGTTTCCTGCCCAGGCGGGACAGAATGGTGATAAACTGCTCGTGGCTCACCGGATCGTTGGGGGCGAAGCGACCGCCGCCTACGCCGTTTACCAGTCCCATGGAGGCCAGGGCATTGACGGAGGGACCGTACCAGTCGTCCATGGACACGTCGGTAAAGGCACTCTCCCCGGTAGGAACCTTGCAGTTCAGGGCCTGGGCCAGCAGGGTACAGAGTTGTCCCCGGGTCAGAGCTTCCGCGGGACGATAGGTGCCGTCTCCCGCGCCCAGTACCACGCCGTAGGTGGCCAGCAGGCCGATTTCATCGGCATAGGGGGACTGAGCGGTGTCGGAGAACCCCCGGTGGTGATAGCCACTGAGGCCGCAGGCGGCGGCCAGATCGGCGGCGGTGGTGGCCTCCCAGCCATCACCGGTGCCTGTCCGCAGCAGGACTCCGTCGGGCAGAGCCTCCAGCAGCGCGGTAAAGGCAGCCTGGTAGGAGGTGGAGCAGGCTTGTTCCAAATCGATGTACCAGGCACCGTTCAGATCAATGCGCGCCGTACCGGAGGTGTCTCCCTGGGGCTCGGGACTGGAGAGAAGCACGGCGGCCTCGTCCGCCAGGGACGGATTCAGCAGCAGGTGCGGCATGACGCCGATGGTGTCGTTGCTGGTACCGGCAGGCCCGAAAAAGCGATAGGCGGTCATTTTCAGAGCATCGCCCTCGGAGAAAAAGGCAGGAAAGAGGGTGCTGTCCAACAGGATCTGAGCGACTCCTTTTCCGTAGGTGCGGTCTCCCACCAGCAGGCCGGAGCCAGTGTCCCGAATGGCGGAGGCAAACAGCTCGGAGGCGCTGGCCGAATAGAAGTTGGTCAGGACGATGAGCGGTTCATCGGTGATCTGGGCGCTCTGACTGCCCTGGGCGTTGATGGAGCCGTCGCTGGCCCGCATATAAACCAGCTGATCGTTGGGACCAGCAAAATAGCTGATGGTGTTGAGAGCGGCGGTCACTTCTCCGCCGCCGTTGTTGCGCAGGTCCATGATCCAGTGGTCGGCCTGACTGCCATAGGTTTCCAAACCTTCCTGCACATGACCGGCGGTTTCAGGACCAAAGGCGTCGCAGGCCACATAGCCGATGTGGTCCTCCCAAAGTTCAGTATAGGCGGTGGGCACCACAAAGGCGCAGCGGGTCAGGGTGACGGTGTGGGCCTGGCCGTCCCGCAGATAAGTCAGCTGGAAGGAGGTCCCCACCTCGCCGCCCAGCAGAGCGGAGGCCTGCTCCAGGCTGATTTTCATACAAGACTGGCCATCGATGGCGGTAATTACGTCTCCTGCCAGCAGACCACCCGCCTCTGCGGCGGAGCCGGGGATCACGCGGGTTACCAGCAGACCATCGTCAGCCAGCTGAATGGAAACGCCGGCGCCTACCAGCTCAGAGTCGGAGAGAGAGGCGTGAAAGGCGGCGTACTCTTCGGCGGTAAAATATTCGGTGTAGGGGTCTCCGAGGGCCTGGATAATCCCGTTCATATCCGTTTGCTCAAATACCTGGTCGGGAAGAGGGTCCAGGTAGTACCAGTTCAGCAGCGTCAGAGCCTGAGAGGGATTGAGCGCCTGGGCAGCAGTTGTCAGCAAAAGGCTTGCGGCCAGCCCCACGGCCGGCAGGCGAAAGCGAAGTTTCATAGTACGCCTCCCGTAATATTATGTAACCCCATTTTAGAGCAAAGCGGGGGCGGGCGCAAGGCCCGTCCCCACTTTGTAGCAATTTGTCATTTTTCCTCCAGACTGCGGAACAATGCGGGCCCCTGGCGCACAAGTGCAAAGAAGGAGAGGACAGCCGCAGCGGCCAGAATAACGGCGTATACCAGCAGCAGACCCACGCTGCCCAGCGGTTCCAGGAAAAAGAACCACAGCAGGAAAAAGAGCAGGACCAGAACCATGGGCAGGAAAGTGGACAGCATGGCGGCGGCCGACTGCTTGACCACCACGGCGTCGTTGACGGCGTCCAGCTTGGGGAAGTGGAGGTTGATCCAGAGCCCGAAGGGGGCGCACATCAGGGCGAAGAGTAATCCGTCAACCAGCAGGAGTATCCACTCTGCCGGAGTTAGGGCAAAGGCCAGACAGAGCATGAGCCACCCCACTGCCAGACAGGGCAGGATGACCAGCAGCTGGAAGGCCACCTTCATGCCCAGAATGGTGGTCACCGGAACGGGGGCGCACTGGAGCAGCCAGAGCTGCTTGCCCTCCAGGCTGATGGAGGAGCCGGTGATGGCAACGGTGGACAGGCAGAACGTAATGCCTGCCAGCAGCAGCGGAGCCAGAGCTAGGCCGCCAGCCATCTCTAAAAATTGTGCGATGGATTCCCGGTAGATGAGAGCGGCTACCCCGGCGCCGGGCAGCAGGAGCAGACCGATTCCGGTGTTGAATACATAGCTGGGGGTGCCGAACCACCGGCGGGCCTCCTTCCGCAGCAGGGCGCCCCGCTGGCTGGAGGAGGACAGCCTGCCCAGCTTGTAATCCGAGCGGGTCCGGTGGGTGGACAGCCGGGTGATGATGGCCTTATACTGCCAGGCCAACAGCCACACTACCACCAGGAAGGGGACCAGGCACAGGGCCCACAGAGCCGCCAGCTGGAGCAGATTTCCGCCGCTCACCCCCTCTGCCAGCAGCAGGAAGGGACGGCCCCAGCCCTGGAAGAAGGACAGGATGGCGGGGACGGCATTTTCCATATTGTTGGCAGCGGCGCTCAGCCAGAAGGAGCCCACCAGAATCAGAGCCAGCAGGAGCAGCTGGAGCAGGGTGGAGGCCAGGGCCTTCCGGGAAAACCGGCCGGACAGCCAGGCCAGCACAAAGCCTATGATGAGGGTGAGCAGGGTGGGCAGCAGGTTGAGAAAGAGGGCGGAAACCAGCAGCAGCGGGAGCACCGCCCAACCTCCCGGCCCGCCGTACCACAGATAGATCACCCCGGCGGGGAGGAGCACGAACACGGTGGATACCAGGTTTTCCAGATAGAGCGCCAGGGTACGGGAGAGCATAAGGGTAAACGGGGAAATGGGTAGGGAGAGCATCAGGTCGTTGTCCTTAGCCCCATATACCACGCCCTGGGCTGCAAAGAGGGAGAAAAAGAAACCCAGCAGGACCGCCACCAGGGACATGAGCACCAGCAGCAGGGGCAGGGCCCCCACCGCCGCCAGCTGTCCGGCCAGCAGGGAACTGTACACCCCGGAGATATAGAGCGACAACCCGGCCAGAAGGGCCAGGGCGCCTATGCCGGAGAAGGAGCGCTTCTTCCGGCCCACCCGCATGGCGGAGAGCAGGGAGCGGAAATTCAGCTTCAGCAGGGCGAGAAATTTAGCCATGCCCGTCTCCCTCCAGTTCCAGGAATACGTCCTCCAGGGTGGAGTCTCCCACCAGTTCAGCTGTATTGCCCATGCGGATCAGCTTGCCCTGTTTGATGATAGCCACCCGATGACACAGCTTTTCGGCCACCTCCAGCACATGGGTGGAGAAAAATACCGCGCTGCCGGCGGCGCACAGCTCCGCCCAGAACTGTTTGAGCAGGTGGGCCGCCGACGGGTCCAGACCCACGAAGGGCTCGTCCAAAATGAGCAGCTTGGGCTGGCGGATCAGGGCGGAGATGAGGGCCAGTTTCTGTTTCATGCCGTGGGAATAGCTGCCGATGGGGCTGCCCAGATTGCCGGTGAGCTGAAAAGCGTCACCGTACCTGGCGATGAGATTCTGACGGGTATCCCCGGAGATCTCGTATAGATCGGCGATGAAATTCAGAAACTGAATGCCGGTGAGAAATTCATAGAGGTCGGGGTTGTCGGGCAGGAAGGCGGTGACCTTCTTGGCGGCCAGAGCGTCGGTACGGACGTTGTGCCCGTCAATGGTGATGGTGCCCTCTGTAAAGTCCATGACACCCGCCACTGCCCGGAGGGTGGTAGTCTTGCCCGCACCATTGTGGCCGATGAACCCGAAGATCTCACCGGGGGCCACATGGAGGCTCAGGCCGTCCACCGCCCGCTTGCCGCCGGGGTAGGTCTTGGAAAAGTGTTCGATGTGCAGCATGGGTTATCCCTCCACGATTTTGACGGCGGTGCCGTAGGCGGTGATCTCAGCCGCGCCCTGCATGATGGAGGCGGAGGTATAGCGTACGCCCACCACGGCGTCGGCCCCCATGGCCTCGGCATCATCCACCATGCGCTTGGTGGCGATCTGACGGGCCTCGGTGAGCATTTTGGTATAGCTCTCGATCTCGCCGCCCACCAGGGTCTTCATACCGGCCATAAAGTCCTTGCCGAAGTGCTTGGACTGGACCACGCTGCCCTTGGCGATACCCAGGGCCTGGATCTCTTTGCCGGGGATGTACTCAATATTTAGAAGCAGCATTTTCTTCTCCTCCTTGGATCTGTTTGATGCGCTGGATGAGGGCCAGCAGGACCCCGACGATGAACACAGCCGGGATGAGGGTGAGTACCACCACTACCGGCAACGGGGGCGCGTCGGTGGGGAAGGCCACAGCGGCCCACACCACCAGGGCCATGACGCCCCCCATCAGGACCACGAACAGTAGGGCGCATACCACCGGCGGGATGTAGTGGGACACAGTATCTTTCTTATGGATGTTCACAAAGCGGGTCCCCTCTCCTTCCATACGGTCCATTTCCGACAGCCACCGGTCCGCGTCCAGGTCGGCCAGCTGCTGGCCGGCGTCGGCCAATGTCTGGCACAGGGTCCGGATGGTGGCCAGGTTGGCCTGCTCCCGTTCCAACTGAATGATGTGCCGCCGCAGGCCGTCGTCCAGGGTCAGGATGCCCTGCTGCATTTTCCGGATCTCTTCCATAGGTACGTCCAGCTTCCGCAGCAGCTTGATCTTACGCAGGGCCTCCACGTCGGCGTCGGTGTAGTCCCGGTAACCGTTGTCCGCATTGCGCCCGGGGTTCAGCAGCCCCTCTTTTTCATAAAAGCGGATGTTGCGCTTGGTGACGCCCACAAGCTGCTCCACCTCGTTGATCTTCATGCCGCTCACCTCCGACGCAAAAAGGTATACCCTCCACCGGGTGGAAAGTCAAGAAAAAAATATTCCATTGTACATATTCCCGTGGCTGGCGGACATAATGGAGGAAAAGGAGGCGCGTACCATGGACATGACCAACGAGGAGTACAGCCGCTATGTGGCTGGGATGGCCAAGCCCTCTCCCCTGTGGAAGGATCTGATCTGGGCCTTTCTGGTGGGCGGTTTGATCTGCACCCTGGGACAGGGACTGAGCGACCTGTACCAGAGCTGGGGATTGGATAAGACCGACGCCGGGACGGCGGTGTCCGTCACGCTGATTTTCCTTTCCGCCTTTTTCACCGCCCTGGGGTGGTTTGATAAGCTGGCCCAGCACGCTGGAGCGGGTACTCTGGTACCCATCACCGGCTTTGCCAATGCGGTGGCCTCTCCCGCCCTGGAGTTCAAAAGCGAGGGACTGGTGCTGGGGGTAGGCGCCCGGATGTTTATCATCGCCGGGCCGGTTATTGTCTATGGGCTGGTGGCCAGTGTGATCTATGGTGTGATCCTGGTACTGATGGGTGCCTGATTGCGCTAAACAGAAAACGCGGAGCACGGCAAAGCCGTGCTCCGCGTCTTTTCATTGGGTTAAGCCTGAAGCAGCTGGGTCAGCTCACCCATGGCGGCCGTCTCTTCAGCCACCTGTTGGGCCAGAAGCTGCTGCTGCTGGGACAGAGCGTCATTGTAGAGGGCAATCTCCTCATCAAAGGAGGGGGCCTCCTCCATGCTCTTGGCCAGCAGAGACATCGTGGCGGGATAGGTTTCCGCCAGGATGGAGCCCTTGCCGGTACCCCAGAACAGGTTGCCCGGGTTGGAGTCCTCCAGCAGAGCCTCCTTGGACCGGGCGTTGGTCTCCAGGCTGAAATTATAGTAGCCGTACTCGGTGCCGCCGTTGATCATCCAGGCCAGATCCAGCGCGCCGGTGCCTTCCTCATTGCCCAGGACTCCCTGCTCCAGGGCGTCGACCACGCCGGAGATCAGAGCGATATTCTCCTGATAGGCCTGATGCTTGATGAGAATGGTGGAGGTGGAAGCGATGCCGATGAAGTGGTCCTGGACAAAGCGGAAGGCCTCCAGGGTCTTGGCATTCAGTGCCCGGCCCTCGGCCCGGATGGCGTCCAGGTCCTCTTGGCTGGCTCCTTCGGACAGAGCCTGCTGATAGCGGCTGTTGACAGCGGCGATTTCCTGGTTCCACCCGTCGGCAGCTGTCCGCAGCGTCTCCAGGGCGGTGGTGTAGGCCTCGCCGTCGCCGCCGGCGGCGGCCACCAGATCGGCGTCCAGAGCCTCCGCCAGATCGTCGCAGGTGGCGGTCAGGTCCAGCTCCAGGGCGGGCGTCTGATCCAGGTAGATGGCCAGCGTACCGAAGGTGTTCAGATTGGTGTGAATCACGTCGGCACTGTAGGTATCCCGGTCGTCGGCTGCGGTGTGGTAGCGCTGCTGAATCCAACCCTCCTCGCCGTCCTGGGTGCCGGGGATGTTGATGAAGTAAGGTACGCCGGAGGCCCGGTAGGAGACGCCGTCCTCCATGGTGTTGGTGTCCACCGACTGGCCGCTGATGCCGCCGGGGTACACGTTGTTAACAGGCTGGGTCAAAAGACCGGATTCTTCCACAAAGGACTGGGTCAATGTGGAAAACTCGGGGACGCAGCTGATCTGTCCCTCCTCCATGCCGTCGTAGAAGGCGGGCAGCTCAAAGTTCAGCAGAGCGATGGTCTTGCCGGCCCACTCGGGATGGGCGGTGTTGATCATTTCCCAGGCGCCGGTGGTCCAGTCAAACTGGGTGCCCGAGGCGCCCCACTCCTCGGAGCCGTGGGCGATGAAGCGGATGTCGTTTTCCGGCTGGTAACCGGAATCCACCATGGCTTTGGCCATGGCCAGCACCAGGCCGATGGCGCAGCTGTCGTCCTGGAAGCCGTTGAAGTAGACGTCATAGTGGCCGGCCACCAGGATCTGCTGCTCAGAGCTGCGGCCCTTCAGGGTGCCCACCACATTGTAGCTGGTTCCCTGCTCCGGCTCCATGACGTTGTCCACCATCAGGGTAGCGGTGTCGTGTCCCGCGGCCAGAGCCTCCGCCAGCTGGAGATACTGGTTCTTGCTGATGCTGACGCAGGGGATCACATCCTTGGAGCAAACGTCCTGCATATTGATCATGTCGTCGGAATAGGTGGCGTAGCCGCCCACATCGTAGGTGACGATGGCGCTGGCGCCGTGGAGAGCGGCCTCATTCATATACTGGTCGATCCAGGCCACATTCCACTGGTCCACGCCCACCAGAGCGATCTTGCCTTCCACGTCCACCCCCTCGTACTCGGCGGCGGTACCGGTGCCCACATCCACCAGCTGGGCGGTAATGCCGTCAGCGTCCGTGCCGTTGGTGGCGTAGGAGGCGGGCATGATCTGGATATCGGTGTCGGCGATGGTGAGAGAGGCGTCGTTGAACTGCCACTTATCCACAGTGACAGGCACCTTCTCCACCGTCAGGCCGATGGACTCCATCTCGGCGGCAATGTAGTCGGCGGCAGCGTGCTCGGCATCGGAACCGGCGGTGCGCCAGCCCAGTTCGTTGGACAGATAGGCGGGATCATAGGCCAGGGTCTCGGCGATCTGGTAGGCGTATTCCTGGTCTACCTGCTCCAGATAGGCGGATACCAGGGCCTGGGTATCCTGTCCGGCAGAGGGCTCCGGCTGCTTATCCGGCTGGGAGCAGGCAGTCAGGGACAGCAGCAGAGCTGCTGCAGCGGTTGCGGCAATCAGGCGTTTCCTCATCTTTTTTCTCTCCTCCAAACGTGTGGAGCGGAAAGGCAGCAAAAAAGCCATGGCGCAGATACACACCATGGCTGGAACACAAAGAGAGTTATAGTTCGCCTGTTACGGGGGCCCGTACCGTGCAGTCCGATTCATCACTCTTATTGACCGTTCACAAGTTGATGTGCGTATCTACGCATCGGTTATGAAGTAACCAACTTATAAAACTTGAGCCTTTCCGCTCAATCAATAAGGCAACAAAGTTGCCAGTCCGTACCCGCGGTACGGTCCCCGGCTCTTCGACGGGTTTTCGGCATTTGACCCGGCCGTCCGTGTAGCCTTGATCCTTGTGAAAGGATGGTCAGGACGTGCATTCGCACAGGCGTTCAAAAACGAACATACAATTTATACCACAGGTCAATGCAGGTGTCAATCCTGAATTTCGGGTAAGTGGGATGGATCTGGGTATGTGTAAATATGCTGGAAGCAAATAAGAGAGAAGATAAGAAATTGTGAAAAACAAATAAAAAAGACTTGACAAACGGCAGACCCAATAGTATACTAAAGCCAGAAAGAAAGAGGTGAACCCGATGGGCTAGTAAAGTCCAAATCATCAAAGCCTCAACGCAGAAGGAAAAGGAACGGTTCGTTTTAGGCAACACGTGTTCCCAACAAACTCATTGAAGCGAGGAGACCCGGAAACCTCAGATGCGAAGTTCGCTGAAGACGGAAATCAGGGTAGTACGTTGCAGGAGACAGTGATCCAGGCGAATCCCAAAACCGAGTCCTTCCCAATGCGTGGCAAATCTGTAGAAAGTAGAGGTAGACCAAGTGATTGAACCCCAGGTCGAAAAGTAGCCCCCCGGTCACGATGGATGGCCGGGGGGTTGTGCTGTTCCTGGGCAAAAATGCGGCAAACCTCTCAACATAAAAAGTCCCCCCGGCACTGCCGGGGGGACTTCAGCCTGTCGAAAAAGTCCAGCAAAAGCTGGGCTTTTTCATTTAGATGAGATAAGATAGAGGTGGAGGTGAGGGAGATGCTGGAACGTGGAAAAAAAGATCGTGATGTAATAGAGATT
>NZ_NFHA01000045.1:0-17163 GCF_002159225.1 Flavonifractor sp. An91
AGATCTCGGTGGGCATGAGCGCCATCATTACCATTGCCATGAGCGCCTTCCTGGTGCTGCTGGCCCGGCCCATCCTGTCCATCTTTACCCCCGACCCGGACGTGCTGGAGATCGGCGTGGAGATGGTAGTCTTCCTGGCTCCCTGCTATGTCACCTATATTCTGGTGGAGCTGCTGCCCGGCGCCATCCGGGGAGCGGGCAAGTCCTTGGTGCCCATGCTCATCTCGGTGTTCGGCGTGTGCGGCCTGCGGTTGCTGTGGCTTTTCCTGGTGGTGCCCCGGTACCATACCATCGTCATGGTGGAGGCCAGCTACCCCATCACCTGGCTCACCACCTCGGTGGCCCTGCTGATCTATTATAAATTCGGCAAGTGGCTGAAGGAGCCGGAGGCGGCTTTGTACCGCTGAAAAAGCAAAAAAAGACCCCAAATTTTCCGAATGAATCCTTTACAATGGGGCCAGACTATGATAAAATACCTAAGTCTGTGAACAGACGGTATTTACCCCGGACTTCGTCTCCCGGCTTACACCGGCCGGTCACGCAGCCCGCGGGCACATTGTTTGAAAGGTGGAACCTAACCATGATCCGTAAGGACGAAAAGACTGCTGTTATCGAAGCCAACCGCACTCATCCCACTGACACCGGCTCTCCCGAGGTGCAGATCGCCATTCTGACCGCCCGCATCCAGGAGCTGACCGAGCACCTGAAGATCCACAAGCACGACAACCACAGCCGCCGCGGCCTGCTGAAGATGGTCGGTAAGCGCCGCAAGATGCTGGACTACCTGATGGCCAAGGACATCGAGCGCTATCGTGCCATCATTGCCAAGCTGGGCATCCGTAAGTAATTATGTATTGAATAGGGGTGGCGCGGACCTCCGTGCCACCCCTTCTTCCCACTCCTCAGAGCATACTTTTAGCAGTTGAATCTGGGCCTGACGGCCTGCGGACCCGGATTCAAGTGCTAAAAGAGTCAGGCTCTGGCGGGTGGGGAAACACCAATGAAAAGGAGGATTTTCCCCATGTCAACCGTGATCAAGCACAAGGAATTCACCAACCGTCATGTGTACAAGACTGAGGTGGCGGGCCGTCCCCTGACCATCGACGTGGGCAAGGTGGCCGAGCTGGCTACCGCGTCCGCCATGGTCACCTATGGCGAGACCACCGTGCTGGTGGCTGTCACTGTGTCCCCCCGTCCCCGGGACGGCGTGGACTTCTTCCCCCTGAGCGTGGACTTCGAGGAGAAGCTGTACGCTGTGGGCCGTATCCCCGGCTCCTTCATGCGCCGTGAGGGTCAGCCCTCCCTGCCCGCCGTGCTGGCTTCCCGCGTCATCGACCGGTCCATCCGGCCCCTGTTCCCCTACGACTTCCGCAACGACGTGGTGGTCACCGCCACCGTCATGAGCGTGGATCGGGACTGCTCTCCCGAGGTTACCGCCATGATCGGCGTGTCCGCCTGCCTGGCCTTCTCCCCCATTCCCTGGGCCGGCCCCATCGGCTGCCTGGAGGTGGGCTATGTGGACGGCCAGATCGTCATGAACCCCACCAACGAGCAGAAGCACAACTCCCAGCTGGACCTCACCGTGGCCGCCACCGACAAGAAGGTCATCATGATCGAGGCCGGCGCCAAGGAGCTGCCCGACGACATCATGTATGATGCCATCGTCAAGGCCCACGAGGAGATCAAGGCCCAGGTGGCCTTCATCAACCAGATCGTGGCTGAGATCGGCAAGGAGAAGATGACCTACGATCACGCCGACTTCGATCAGGAGCTGTTCGACAAGATCGTGGAGGCTACCATGGACGAGGCCAAGGCCGCCATGGACACCGACGACAAGAACGTCCGTGAGGAGCGGTGGAACGCCCTCATCGAGCACTGGCATGAGCTCTTCCTGGAGGACTATCCCGAGATGGACAAGTACCTGGAGGAGATCACCTACAAGTTCCAGAAGAAGATCGTCAAGGCCTGGCTGCTGGAGGGCCACCGTGTGGATGGCCGCGCCAAGAACGAGATCCGTCCCCTGGCCGCCGAGGTAGGCGTGCTGCCCCGTGTTCACGGCTCCGGCCTGTTCACCCGCGGTCAGACCCAGGTTCTGTCCATCTGCACCCTGAACACCCTCTCCGCCGCCCAGAAGCTGGATACCATCTGGGAGGAAGAGGAGAAGCGGTATATGCACCACTACAACTTCCCCGCCTACTCCACCGGCGAGGCCCGTGCCGCCCGCTCCACCAACCGGCGTGAGAAGGGCCACGGCGCTCTGGCCGAGCGGGCTCTGGAGCCCGTCATTCCCTCCGTGGAGGACTTCCCCTACGCCATCCGCGTGGTGTCCGAGGTGCTGAGCTCCAACGGCTCCACCTCTCAGGGCTCCATCTGCGGCTCCACCCTGGCTCTGATGGACGCCGGCGTGCCCATTTCCGCCCCCGTGGCCGGCATCTCCTGCGGCCTGATCCAGGACGACGACGGCGGCTTCACCACCTTCATCGACATCCAGGGCGTGGAGGACTTCCACGGCGAGATGGACTTCAAGGTGGCCGGCACCAAGGCCGGTATCACCGCCATCCAGATGGACATCAAGAACGACGGCCTGTCCCATGAGATCATCAAGGAAGCGCTGGCCATTACCAAGGACGCCCGTTACGCCATCCTGGACGAGATCATGCTGCCCTGCATCTCCAAGCCCCGTGAGGACGTGGCCGACACCGCCCCCAAGATGGTGAAGATGAAGATCGACGTGGACAAGATCCGCGAGGTCATCGGCTCCGGCGGCAAGGTGATTCAGAAGATCTGTGCCGACACCGGCGCCAAGATCGACATCGAGGACGACGGCACCATCTACATTGCCGGTACCGACAAGGCCTCCTGCGACGCCGCCAAGAAGACCATCGAGACCATCGTGTTCGTGCCCGAGGTGGGCCAGCTGTACTACGGCAAGGTGGTCCGCATCCTGCAGTTCGGCGCCTTCGTGGAGCTGGCTCCCGGCAAGGACGGCATGGTCCACATCTCCAAGCTGGCTGAGCGCCGGGTGGAGAAGGTGGAGGACGTGGTCAACATCGGCGATATGATCTGGGTCAAGGTCACCGATATCGACGAGAAGGGCCGTGTCAACCTGTCCTACCGTGACGCCCTCCGGGAGATTAAGGCCAAGAAAGAGGCCGGCGAGCCCATTAAGTAATTCCCGATCGCATAAAATCCCCGCTGCCAATATGGCAGCGGGGATTTTTTATCGGTCATTTTTGCTCCAGCAGGTTCATAAACTCCTCGCCGGTAATGGTCTCCTTCTCCAGCAGGTAGCCCGCCAGCTTCCGCAGCTGGTCCTCGTGGTCCTTCAACAGGGCCAGGGCCTTCTGATGGGCTTTCTTTACGGTGGCCACCACCTGCTTGTCGATCTCGGCCGCCGTCTCGGCGGAGCAGGCCAGGGCGGCGTCGCCCCCCAGGTACTGGTTCTGTACCGTCTCCAGGGCCACCATGTCGAACTGGTCCGTCATGCCGTACCGGGTGATCATGGCCCGGGCCAGCTTGGTGGCCTGCTCGATGTCGTTGGAGGCGCCGGTGGTGATGTTGTCCGCGCCGAAGATCAGCTCCTCGGCGGCACGGCCGCCGGTGAGGGTGGCGATCCTGTTCACCAGTTCCGCCCGGCTCATGAGCTTGTGCTCCCCCTCGTCCACCTGCATGGTGTAGCCCAGGGCCCCCGAGGTGCGGGGTATAATGGTGATCTTGGTCACCGGGGCGGAGTGGGTCTGGAGGGCGGCCACCAGGGCGTGGCCCACCTCATGGAAGGACACCAGCTGCTTCTCCTGGGGAGAGATGACGGCATTCTTCCGCTGGGCCCCGGCGATGACGGTCTCCACGCTCTCCTCCAGGTCGGCCTGGGTCACCGTCCTGCGGCCCTGCCGCACCGCCCGGAGGGCGGCCTCGTTGACGATGTTGGCCAGCTCGGCGCCGGAGGCCCCGGCGGTGGCCCGGGCAATGGCGCTCCAGTCCACGTCGGCATCGATGTGGACGTGCCTGCCGTGGACCTTCAGGATGGCCTCACGGCCCTGGAGGTCGGGCAGCTCCACCGGCACCCGCCGGTCAAACCGGCCGGGCCGCATGAGGGCGGGGTCCAGGCTCTCGGGGCGGTTGGTGGCTGCCAGCAGCACCACGCCCTTACTGGAGTCAAAGCCGTCCATCTCGGCCAGCAGCTGGTTCAGGGTCTGCTCCCGCTCATCATTGCCGCCGTAACCGCCGGTGTCACGCTTCTTGCCGATGGCGTCGATCTCGTCGATGAATACGATGCAGGGGGCCTTCTCCCCCGCCTGCTTGAACAGGTCCCGCACCTTGGCGGCGCCCATGCCCACAAACATCTCCACAAACTCCGAGCCGGAGATGGAGAAGAAGGGCACCTTGGCCTCCCCTGCCACCGCCTTGGCCAGCAGGGTCTTGCCGGTACCGGGAGGGCCCACCAGCAGCACGCCCTTGGGCAGCTTGGCGCCGATCTCGGCGTACTTGTCCGGCTCGTGGAGGAAGTCCACCACCTCCATCAGGGCCTCCTTGGCCTCGTCCTGGCCCGCCACATCGGCGAAGGACACGCCGGTGGAGGCCTCCTCCACATAGACCTTGGCGTTGGCCTTGCCGAAGGTCATGGCATTGCCCATGCCGCCGGGCAGATTGTTGCCCATCCGCTTCATCATGAAGCGGGAGAGCAGCTGCCCGATGAGAATAAAGAAGAAAATGGGCAGAATCCAGCTGACCAGGAAGGCGAAAATGGGATTGGCCTGGGTGGGGATCTCGGCGCTGAACACGATATCCGGGTCCTCCCGCAGCTGGTTCAGCAGCCGCTGGCCGTCGTCCGGCCAGATGCCGGTTTTGTAGTAGCCGGTCCGTCCTGTCTCGTCGGCGGCGATAAAGACGATCTGACGGCTGTCCTCGTCCAGAGCCACCTCCGTGACCTGATGGTCGTCCACCATGGTGAGGAACTGGCTGTAGGGCACCTCGATGACCTGCCGCTCCAGCACCGAGGGGAAGACAAAGGCATTGAGAAGCATCAGGACCACCAGGGCCAGAGCATAGTAGAAAAGCAGCGGTTTTTTGGGCGGGCTGGGATTTTTCCCGTCCTCTTTGACCTCTTGCATATTAGAATCCTCCGATATCCGAATAATATTTTCTGTGCTAAATAAATAATAGAGTTTTGAGCCTCAAAGTCAAGAGGATTCCCCAAGGTTTTACACATTATTCACATACGGTGTGGAAAAGTTCAGGGCGCTGCCAAATGGCAGCGCCCTGAATGCGACAAAATTCGTCCTTTGTCCCGGCCTATACTGGGGAAAAAGGGGGGACTGGGTATGACCATGCGGGATCAGACCTGCTGCTTCACCGGCCACCGGGACATTCCATCCACACAGCGGCGGGCTCTGGTGGAAAATCTGGAGGGAACGGTGCGGCAGCTCATTGGCCGGGGGATTCGGTACTTTGGTGCGGGAGGGGCTCTGGGGTTTGACACCTTGGCGGCTCAGACCATACTGGGCCTTTTGAGGGAGTTTCCCCACATCAAGCTCCTTCTGGTGCTGCCCTGTCCCGACCAGACCAGAGGCTGGCGGGAGGCGGACGTGGCGGAGTATGAGCGCATCAAGGCCGCTGCCCACAAGGTGGTGTATACCGCCGACCGGTACACGCCGGGATGTATGCACAAACGCAACCGGCATCTGGTGGATCACAGCGGGGTGTGCGTGGCCTGGTGCACCCGGGATACCGGCGGCACCGCTTATACGGTCAACTACGCCCGGCAGCAGGGGCTGGAGGTGCTGCTGCTCAATAGCCGTTGACCAGGGCGTCCAGCACCTGAGCGGCCACGGAACCGGCCACGTCGGCGCCCGAGCCGCCGTTCTCCACCAGCACCACGAAGGCGTAGGGGGCGTCCTCGTTGCGGAGAAAGCCGGCGAACCAGGCGTGGGGGGAATTGCCGCCGCCCACCTCGGCGGTACCGCTCTTGGCGCAGATGTCCATATTGGGGAACCGGCCGGAGCCGTAGGCGTCGATGACGTTGCGGGACATGATGTCCGCCAGGGTGGCGGCGGTGGAGGACTCAATGAGGGTGCCCGTCTTGCTGGTCCACTGGGGCAGAGAGGGCAGACCCAGGGGATTTTCCACCTTGAGGATGAGCCGGGGCACGGCGGCCTTGCCGCCGTTGGCGATGGCACCCATGTAGGTCATAATGGCGCAGGGGTTGGCCAGGTCGTTGTACTGGCCCACGCCGGCCCAGGCCAGCTGGCCGGTGGTGCCGGTGAAGTCAAACCGCCCGGCGGCGGTGGACAGGCCGCTGACCTTATAGGAGGAGGTGAGTCCCGCCTGCTGGGTGTACCGAGCCATGACCTCCGGCCCCAGCTCGGCGGCCAGCTGGCCGAACACCCCGTTGCAGGAGTTGGCCAGGGCGTCATAGATGTCCATCTCTCCATGGGCGTGAGGGCAGGTGATGGCCTCGCCCCCCACATTGGTGGAGCCGGTGCAGGTCCATCTCCGGTCAAAGAGGTCGGGGATGTTCTCAATGGCGGCGGCCAGAGTCACCGTCTTGAACACCGAGCCCGGCGGGAAAGTGCCGGAGAGGAAACGGTTCAGGTACACGCCGTCATAGGCGGGATTGTCCTCCACATCCTCCGGCGGGTCCAGAGGGTCGTAGGTGGGGGAGGACACCATGCACAGAATTTCTCCCGTCTCATAGTTGTACACACCCACCGCGCCCTTGCGGCCCCCCAGGGCCTGGAGGGCGGTGTAGTTGAGCCGGGCGTCCAGGGTGAGGTACAGATCGTTGCCGTTGCCCAGAGGGGAGTAGGCCCCGGTGAACAGATTATAGCCCGACAGCTGGCTGGCAAAGGCGGTGAGTGCGCCGGTGCCGATTTTGCCCTGGGCGTCACCCACGGCGTGGAGGGTGGCCTTGCGGACGGTGGCGTTTTCGTAGTAGTGGCGGTTGCCCTCCTCGTCGGCCCAGGACAGCACGTCCCCGTCCCGGTCCAGCACCCGGCCCACCGACAGCTGGCCCTGGCTGTTGTACAGGTGGCGGTTGGCGGCAAAGGAGGCCCAGCGGTTGCCGTAGAGCACATAGCGCACCACATAGAAGCCCAGCCCCAGGATCAGGGCGGCGGCCAGGATCAGGCAGAGGAAGGCCCGTTTTTCAATCTTCTTCATAGCGGCCCTCCCACTGCTCGTTGCGTTTCATGGACAGCTGGGCGTTCTGCCGGTCCTCCTTGCGGGAGGGCAGGCGGATGGCGAAGCTGGCGTTCTGGCGGGTGTCGGTAGCCTTCAGGTAGGCCAGCAGCCCCCAGGAGGCGATCATGGCGGTGCCGCCGTTGGACACAAAGGGGAAGGTGACGCCGGTAAGGGGCAGAATGTCCACCGCGCCGAACACGTTGAGGCAGGTCTGGAACACCATCATGGAGGTGGCGGCGCAGGCGGCGATGATATAGAAGGAGGACCGGCCCGCCCGGCAGGCCCGGACGGCAAACACCGCCAGAGTGACAATGGACAGGATGGCCAGAATGGCAATAATGAGGCCCCACTCCTCGCACAGCATACCGAACACCAGGTCGGTATCGCCCGCGCCCACGTTGTGGAGCCAGCCCTCGCCGGGGCCCACCCCCACCAGGCCGCCGGAGGCGGCGGCCGACATGGTGCGGGTCTGCTGGTAGCCGCTGCCCACCGAGGCGTTCTCCCAGGCGTGGCCCCAGGTGGCAAACCGGCTCATGATGTAGGGCTTCACCGACAGCATGGTGAGCACGGCGAACACGCCGCCGCCGCAGATGAGGGCCAGAGTAGCCCAGTCGCCGGAGCGGAGGTAGGCGATGACCAGGAAGGTGACGAAGAAGATGGCGGCGGTGCCGAAGTCGCTCATATAGGCCAGGCAGGCCAGGGACACGCCGGTGAGTACGATGAACAGGCCCAGGTTCCGCTTGCGGAAGAGCCGCTCCAGGGTGGCGGCTCCGGCAAAGATATAGCAGATCTTGGCAATCTCCGAGGGCTGCACGCTGATGCCGCCGATGGAGATCCAGTTGGCCGCGCCGTACTTGGGATCGGCCAGACCCAGCTTGTAGAGCACCACCGTCAGGCTGAGAAAGCCGATGGCCGCACCCGCCATGAGCCAGCGGATCTTCTTGGCCCGGTCCAGGTCCCGGAGAAAGACGCCCAGGATGATGAAGAGGACCAGCCCCAGCACCACGCACAAAAACTGCTTGAACAGGGCCCCTGTGTTGGAGGAACAGGTCACCGAGAGGGACAGGGTGGACAGGAAGAAGGCGATGGTCTCCATCTCGAAGCCCACACGCCGCATAGCCCGCAGCACCAGGAAGTAGAGCCACATGACCCCGGTAAAGCACAGGAAGGTGAGGGGGATCATGGGGGAGGCCCCGGGGCCCTCGCTGATGATGAGCTGAATGGCGGTGAGTACCTGGAACACGGTGAGCAGCACCAGACCCAGCCAGGGGGACACGGGGCGGGACTGGCGGCGGGACCGCCGCCGCTTGGCCTTCTCCTCGGGGGAGAGGGGGAGAAGCACCGTCTCCACCCCGCCCACCGCCAGCACATCGCCGTACTGGACGGGTGTGGCGTCGTGGACCGGCTTGCCGTTGACGGTGACGCCGCCCTTGGAGTTCAAGTCGTAGGCGGTCCAGGTGTCGTCCTCGCTGCGGATGAGGGCGGCGTGCTGCCTGGACACCACCGGGTAGTTGAGTACCACGTCGCAGCTGTTCCCCCGGCCCAGAATGTTTTCCCAGTGGGTCAACGGTTCGTTGGCCCCGTTGGGCAGGGTGAGGTAGGCCCACACCTCGGGCAGGCAGGGCACCGTCAGCAGGGAGCGGATGGTGCGGATGAGGATGAGCAGGGCCAGCACGGGAAAGACAAAGCGCACAATGGAGGTAAACCAGGCGCACAGCACCTCGTTTCCCGTCAGCCAGCCGGTGAGAAGCTCCATACCGCCCACCTCCTTTCGCGTTGGATAATTTCAGTGCCCGGCAAAGTCTCCGGGCCCCTACAGTATAGCACAACTTCTCCCGCCGAAAAAGCACAAGGGCCGTCCGGCGGTGGATTTTAAAGAATTTTTCACATTTTCCACCGGTTTTCCACCACTTGCGGCGGGGAAGATACGGGGGTATAATGAAGAAAAAACGCAGGAGGACAACAACATGGCACACATTGTAGACGCCAAGGGCAAGCCCTGTCCCACCCCCGTGATCCTGGCCAAGGGGGCCATGGCCCAGGGGCACACCGCCTTTACCGTCCTGGTGGACAACCCCACCGCCGTGGAGAATTTGAAGCGGCTGGGGGACAACCAGGGCTTTGAAGTAGCCGTCCGAGAGGAGGGCGGTACCTACGCTCTGGACTTTACCAAGGGAGAGGGATGCTCCGCCTGTGAGGAGGCCGTCAACTCCCCCCTGCCCGCCGGAGGAGACTGGGCGGTGTTCGTGGGCCGGGACATCATCGGCGACGGGGACCGGGAGCTGGGCACCAACCTGATGCGGATGTTCTTCTACACCCTGGCTCAGGGGGAGGACAAGCCGGGTGCGGTGCTGTTCATGAACGCCGGGGTCAAGCTGCCCACCCTGGACGGGCAGGTGGCGGACCACCTGAAAGCCCTCAGCGACAGCGGAACGGAGATTCTGGTGTGCGGCACCTGCCTCAACTTCTACGGCCTCACCGATCAGCTGAAGGTGGGCGCTGTCAGCAATATGTACGACATCGTCACCCGGATGCAGAAGGCGGGCAAGGTGATCTCCCTGTGATGGACTATGGGGTCATCACCTTTACCTCCACCTACGGGGCCATTTACGCCCAAAAAGTGCTGAAAGAGGTGGCGCCCGTCCAGGTCATGCCGGTGCTGCGGGAGATCTCCCTGGGCTGCGGCATTGCCGTCCGGTTCCGGCCGGAGGACCTGGAGGGGGTAAAATCCGCTCTGGCCGCCTCCACCCTGAAAGAGGGGGAGTACGCCTTCTACGCCATAACAGGCAGCGGAAAGGATCTGACCGCGCAGCCCCTGTAAGCCGCAAGATACAAAATCAGCCCCCCGCCGCTGGCGGGGGGCTGATTTGTTTTGTTGCTTTACTTGAAGTACTCCGCACCGCTCTCCAGCAGGGGCTGATACTTGTTGCCGGGGATGTTGCGGGCAACGTGGTCGCCCCGCCGCTCGGAGTGACCCATCTTGCCGAACACCCGGCCGTCGGGGGAGAAGATGCCCTCGATGGCATACAGGGAGCCGTTGGGGTTCACGTCGATGTCCATAGAGGGAACCCCGCTCTGGTCCACATACTGGGTGGCCACCTGGCCATTGGCAATGAGCTGGTCCAGCACATTCTGGGGGGCCACGAAGCGGCCCTCGCCGTGGGAGATGGGGATGGCGTGGAGGTCGCCCACGTTGGATTTCAGCATCCAGGGGGAGTTGACGGAGGCCACCCGGGTGGTGACATACCGGCTCTGGTGGCGGCCGATCAGGTTGTAGGTCAGGGTGGGGCAGTTCTCGTCCATGTCCCGGATCTCGCCGTAGGGCACCAGGCCCAGCTTGACCAGGGCCTGGAAGCCGTTGCAGATGCCCAGCATCAGGCCGTCCCGGTTTTTCAGCAGGTCGTGGACCGCGTCAGTGATAGCGGGATTGCGGAAGAAGGAGCAGATGAACTTGGCGGAGCCGTCGGGCTCGTCACCGCCGGAGAAGCCGCCGGGGATAAAGACGATCTGGGCCTTGCGGATGGCGCTCTCCAGGGCCGCGGTGGACTGGAGCAGGTCGTCGGCGGTCAGGTTGCGGATGTTCACGGTCTCGGCGTCCATGCCCGCCCGCAGGCAGGCCCGGACGGAGTCATACTCGCAGTTGGTACCGGGGAACACGGGGATGACCACCCGGGGCCGGGCGATTTTGGACTTGCACACGGCGGGGGAGCGCTCTGCCCAGGAAATGGCCTCCACCGGAGCGGCCTTGCCCGCCCGGGTGGGGTACACGTCCTCCAGCACGCTCTCGTTGAGGGAGAGCAGCTCGCTGATGGGGGCGGAATCGCCGTTGACGCTGACCACAGCGTCGGCAGTGGTGTGGCCAATCAGCAGGCCAACCTCGCACTCCTCGGTGAGCTGGGCCACAATGGCGCCGGGCATGGGGGTATCCCAGTCCAGATCGGTGTCCACAGAGGTAAAGCCGATGGCGTTGCCGAAGGCCATGTTCATGACGGCCTCGCCCAGGCCGTTCTCCACGGCCCAGGCCGCCTCCACCTTGCCAGCCTGATGGAGGGCGTACAGGGCCTTCCAGGCGGACTTGCTGTCCTCAGAGGCGAAGAGGTACACCGGCTTGCCTGCCGTCTTGAACTCGGGGGAGAGGACCTCCTTGGCCTTCACCGGGGCGATGGCGAAGGAGATGAGGGTGGGGGGCACGTCCAGATCCAGGAAGGAGCCGGACATGGAGTCCTTGCCGCCGATGGCGGCGGCCCCCAGTTCTAGCTGGGCGTCCAGGGCGCCCAGCAGGGCGGCGAAGGGCTTGCCCCACCGCTGAGGCTCGGTACGCAGCTTCTCAAAGAACTCCTGGAGGGTCAGGTAGGCCTTCTCATAGTTGGCGCCCGCCGCCACCAGCTTGGCCACGGAGGTGTACACCGCGCTGCGGGCCCCGGCGTAGGGGTTGGCGGACAGCTGGTCGGGGTCGCAGCCCCAGGCCATGACGCTGGCCTGATCGGTCTCCTGGTTGGGCTCCACGGGGAAGAGGGCGGCCATGGCCTGAGCGGGGGTGCGCTGGCTCTTGCCGCCGAAGGGCATGAGCACGCTGCCCGCGCCGATGGAGCCGTCGAACCGCTCGGTGAGGCCACGGCGGGAGGCGGACTTCAGGCTGGCGGCCATCTCCCGCAGGGTGCGGAACTTCTTCTCACTCTGGGAGGCGGCGGCCTTTTCGTCTACCTGAACGGAGGCGTGCTTCACCGCGCCGTTGGTGTTGAGGAAGGCACGGGACAGGTTGGCCACGGTCTGGCCCCGCCAGGTCATGACCATGCGGGGGGACTCAGTGACGGTGGCCACCTGGTAGGCCTCCAGGTTTTCGGAGGCGGCAAAGTTCATCAGGGTCTGGGCGTCCTCGGCGGCCACCACCACGGCCATGCGCTCCTGAGACTCGGAGATGGCCAGCTCGGTGCCGTCCAGGCCGTCGTACTTCTTGCGAACGGCGTCCAGGTCGATGGACAGGCCGTCGGCCAGCTCGCCGATGGCCACGGAAACGCCGCCGGCGCCAAAATCGTTGCACCGCTTGATGAGGCGGGTCACATTGGGATTGCGGAAGAGCCGCTGGAGCTTGCGCTCCTCGGGGGCGTTGCCCTTCTGGACCTCGGAGGCCATGGTGTCCAGGGAGGACAGGTTGTGGCTCTTGGAGGAGCCGGTGGCGCCGCCGATGCCGTCCCGGCCGGTGCGGCCGCCCAGCAGGATGACCACGTCGCCGGGGGCGGGGGTCTCACGGCGGACATGGTCGGCGGGAGCTGCGCCCACCACCGCGCCGCACTCCAGATGCTTGGCGATGTAGCCCTGGTGGTACAGCTCGGCCACATGGCCGGTGGCCAGGCCGATCTGGTTGCCGTAGGAGGAATAGCCGGCGGCGGCGGTCTGGGCGATCTTGCGCTGGGGCAGCTTACCCTCCAGAGTCTCGCTCACCGGCACCCGGGGATCGCCGCAGCCGGTGAGGCGCATGGCCTGGTGGACATACACACGGCCGGACAGGGGGTCCCGGATGCAGCCGCCGATACAGGTGGCGGCGCCGCCGAAAGGCTCGATCTCGGTGGGGTGGTTGTGGGTCTCGTTCTTGAACATCAGCAGCCAGTCCTGCTCCTTGCCGTCCACCGTGGCGGGGACGTGGATGGAGCAGGCGTTGATCTCCTCGCTCTGGTCCAGCTCGGGCAGCAGGCCCCGCTTCTTCAGGGTCTTGGCGCCGATGGTGGCAATATCCATGAGGGTCTGGGGCCGCTTGGCCGCCTTTTCCTCGCCGTACACCTCCACACGGGCGGCCAGATAGCGGTCATAGGCCGCCTTGACGGCGGGATCGGTGATGTCCACGCTGTCCAGATGGGTGGAGAAGGTAGTGTGGCGGCAGTGATCGGACCAGTAGGTGTCCACCACCCGCACCTCGGTGAGGGTGGGGTCACGCTTTTCCTCGTCCTTGAAGTAGGCCTGAAGGAAGGTCAGGTCGGCCAGGTCCATGGCCAGGCCGTACTGGTTAAGGAGGGCCTCCAGGCCCGCCTGATCCAGAGCGGTGAAACCTTCCAGCACCGGCACGTCAGCGGGCTCGGGGTACTGCTGGATCAGGGTCTCAGGCTTGTCCAGGGCAGCCTCCCGGCTCTCCACCGGGTTGATGAGATAACCCTTGGCGCGGGCCAGGTCGTCCTGGGACAGAGCACCGGCCAGTACATAGACGGTGGCAGCCCGGACTGTGGGCCGTTCGCCGCCGGTGAGCATCTGAATACACTGGGCGCAGGAGTCGGCCCGCTGGTCGTACTGGCCCGGCAGGGCCTCCACCGCCAGCAGAGCGCCCTGGGTCTCCGGCATGGTTTCGTCCCACAGCTGGTCCACCTGCGGCTCGGACAGGATGGTGGTGCGGGCGGCCTCATAGGCCCCCTGCTCCACGCCCTCCACGTCGTAGCGGCGGATGACCCGCACGCCGGTGAGGCCGCTGAGCCCCAGGGTGCCCTTCAGCTCTCCCAGCAGATGGCCGGCCTCCACGTCAAAGCCCGGCTTTTTTTCCACATAACAGCGAAATACCTTCCCCATATGTACCTCCCTTAAAACTTCCCGCGGATGGAGAGACTCCATCCTGCCCCGCGGGTGCCGCCTGTGCAACGGACGGCGCGCAAATGGCCCGGTCAGCGCCTTTTTCTGGTCTGCCGGGAATGTCTCTGACATAACTATAGCACGGGGGACCGGCCTGCGGCAATAGGCAAACCGACAGAGAAAACCGGGGGGAAGTCAACAATTTCTTTTCCATCGATTTACTTTTTTCTTCAGCTGTGTTATAATCTCGACAATCCGGTTCCATGTTCAAGAGAACCGGTATGCTCCGTCCTAGGGAAGCGGAGCGACAGATTGTGCGGCAGAACCCGTTTTGCCGCCACTGAGAAGGAGTGTTGTGTAATGTTCTGTCCCAAGTGCGGGAAGGAGATCCCTGACGGTTCCGCATTTTGTTCTTCCTGCGGCACCAATGTGAACACCATGGGCGGCCCCAGCGGCGCTGCCAAGCCCTCTGCGGCGGGTGCAGCCTTCAGCGGCCTGGGCGGCTTCCTGAAGGGCTATTTTGCTTCCCCTGTTCAGGCCACCCGGGATACCCTGGCCAAGGGTGACCTGGCAACTCCCCTGATCCTGATGGGCGCGCAGCTCATCGCCTGCATCCTGATGCTCCTGGGCTTCTGCCTGAAGCTGCAGATGATGTCCTACGGCTACCTGGAAGTGCCCTTCCAGTTCTGGTTCTTCGGCGGCCTGCTGGGCGATGCCATTGGCGTCATCATCTTTGTGGCTCTGCTCTTTGGCGGCGCCAAGATCCTCAAGTCCGGCTGCACCTTCCAGGATGCGCTGATGGCCTGCGGCTGTCACTCCATTTTCATCACCATCCTGATGGTCATCACTTTCCTGTGCTTCCTGATCTCCCTGGAGCTGGGCGCCTGGCTGTTCATCATCACCGTGATCCTGTGGGTGGCCCTGGGCGTGTCCTCCTTCCAGATGATCGCTCCTGAGATGGAGTCCGGCAAGTCCTGGCTGATCTATCTGGCTGTGGTGGCGATCACCATCATCCTGACTCTGCTCATCGTGGGCAACGGCCTGCTCCCCGCTCTGGCCGGTTCCAGCTCCGGTCTGACCAGCAGCCTCTTCGGCTCCATGTTCTGATCCGTCCATACAGACAAAACACCGGGCGTGCTGCACAGCAGCGTGCCCGGTGTTTCTTTGCACAACAAAGGGCCTGTTGCAAAATAGCTGTTTTGCACAAACCTGTCATTGCGAGCCAGTGCGCACACTGGCGTGGCAATCCGTTTCCCCGGCAAAAGGGGCGGATTCCCACGAAAAACGGCCGCCCGGTGGGCGGCCGTTTTTCTCGGAATGACGGGTCTTTGTACGAGCTGCACATTTTGCAGCAGGCCCTTTGTTCTTCACTTGGTTTCAGGCAGAGGGATGCGGAACTCCTGGGCGCCCATATAGCCGGGGGAGATTTCATATTTCTCGAAGAATACCACCGGGGTGCCGTCGGCGTCCAGATAGAAGGACTGATCGTCGGCGATGGATTCAAAGCCTCCCTCCCCCTGGAGGAAGTAGAGGTTATCCGGGTCCTGGCTGCGGCGGTCGATCTCGGCGGAAATCACGGAATTGGCAATCTCCTTGTAGTCGGGGCCCAGCAGATCCCGGAGGGTGATCTCCCGCCCGGCCTGGAGGTCGATGTTGTAGGTGTAATATTCGGTGTAGGCGCTGGCCAGAGTCTCGGTTTTGGTGATGACAAAGGAGAGGTAGCGGTCGTTCTGGCACTTGATCTCGTAGTCCACGCTGATGACGATGGGCATAAAGTCGTCGGGGTCGCCGCCGGTGGCCACATAGGCCTCCCTGGTGTCCCGGGCCCGGTCCTCCGCCTCCTGGAGGACCTGATCGATGCGGGTGGAGATCTCGGTATTGACCCGCTGCTCCAGATCGGTGTCCCCGGCCAGGTCCAGGGCGGGCAGGCGCACATCAATGAGATGGTCCCGGTCCTCCACAGTGTACTGGGTGACGGTGAATACCCGGGCCAGATCGCCCAGTACCGGCACGTCGGCCACGGCCTGGGCAAAGGTAGGGTTGACGTTGACCAGCAGCACAAAGCAGGCGCAGGCGGCCAGTCCGGCGGACAGGCTCCGCCGCAGGCCACGGTGCTGCCGCCGCTTTTTCTCCCCCGCCCGCAGGGCTGAGGCAACGGCGAATTCCAGTTCCGGGGGTGTATCGGTGTTCCGGTACTGCTGCCTGGCCTCTTCCCACAGATCCTTCATGTGGTTACCTCCTCTCCGGTGAGATCCCGCAGCTTGCGCAGGCTTTTGTACAGGCGGGATTTGACGGTGTTCAGGTTGGTGCCGGTGATGCGTGCGATCTCCTCCAGCTTCATGTCCTCAAAAAAGCGCAGTTTGATGATGGCCTGCTCCTTGGGGTCCAGCCGGTCGATAGCGGCGTACAGGTCCAACCGCTCCGCCGGATCGCTGGCGGGGGCGGGCCCGTCGGCCACCGAATCCTCCAGAGGGACCAGCCGCTTGCTGCGGCGGTAGTGGTTCATGCTCTCGTTGAGCAGAATGCGGTAAAACCAGGTTTTCAGGTACTCCGGCTGCCGGAGAGAATCCGACTTGGACAGGGCCCGGACGATGCTCTCCTGGACCACATCCAGGGCAGCGTCCCGATTTTTGACATAGCTGAACGCCAGGCGGTAGAAATCCTCCTGGTGGGATACGATATAGGCGTTCAGCTGCTGCCGGATGTTGTTGTCCAATGCCGGGGTACGCTCCTTTTATTGGGCCGCTGTCTGGCCCGCTTGATAGGCTTCGGGGGTGACGGTGTGGCACATGAGATATTCCAGCCACTTCTGATACCAGGCCTTGGTAAAGTGGACCCCGTCCACGGTGGCCTCGGCGGGCAGAATGCCGTTTTCGTCACTGAGGGCGGTCTTGACATCCACCAGGGCTACCTGGCACTCCTCCGCCAGCTTGGGAAACACGCTGTTAAAGTCGGCTACCCGGTCGTTGTTCACATAGGAGGGCTGGTTCTTCTGGGCGCAGATCTCCGGGTTGACGGGCACCAGATTCTGCAGGTAGATAATGGCGTCGGGCTGGGCGGACTTGACCTCCTCCAGGAAGGACTTGAAGGCCTTGTAGAAGCTGTCGGTACCGGGATAGCCCAGCTCGTTGACACCCAGGGAGATGTAGATCTTCTTGTACTGGGGGCCCTTCTCCAGAGCCTCCACCACGGTGTACTTGCCGCCGTTCATCTCCACCACCTGGCGCTTGCTCATGTCGAAGATGTTCAGACCCTTGTAGCAGTAGAAGGTGGCGCCTTTGATGCCGCTGTAGATCTGCAGGCCGTCGGTGCGGGAGTCGCCGATGAACAGGGCGTCGGAGAAGTAGTCCATCTCCACCGGCTCGGACTGGGGCACCGGCTGGGTGAAGTCAAAGACGGCCGCGGGAGAGGGCACGGGGGTGGCGGTGGGGG
>NZ_NFHA01000046.1:0-15631 GCF_002159225.1 Flavonifractor sp. An91
CTGTTTGGGGATGTGGGAACCGGCAAGTCCTTTTTCGCCGGTTGTATCGCCAACGCCCTGCTTGACCGGGATGTGCCGGTGCTGATGACGAACTTTCCCACCATCCTGAACCGCCTGACAGGGATGTTTTCCGAGGACAGGGCCGACTTTATCGCCAGCTTTGACGAGTACGAGCTGCTCATCATTGACGATTTGGGTGTGGAGCGCAGTACCGAGTATGCGATGGAGCAGATGTTTTTCGTCATTGACAGCCGCTACCGCAGCCGCAGGCCCATGATAATCACCACCAACCTGAAGCTGGCCGAACTCAAGAACCCGCCTGACCTGGCCCACGCCCGTATCTATGACCGTATCCTGGAACGGTGCGCCCCGATCCTCTTTGCCGGGAAGAACTTCCGGGAGGAAAACGCCGGAGCTACCAAGCAGGCGGCGAAAGACATTGTAAACCGTAAGCATGAGTATTTTTTTGCCGGACGGCGCAGCCCCGCCCGGAGAAAGGAGCGCCATGAGCGAAGAAACCCGTACCATGCAGACCGCAGACACCACTCCGGCCAGAACGCCGGAGGACGCCCCCGCGCTGGTAAAGAAAATCGGCAAGACCACCTACAAGGTGCGCGTCCATTTCAGCAATACCAGCACTGAAACCATGAGCGACAAAATCAAGCGTATGCTCAAAAACGAGATACAGCAGATGTGACCGGCTGATAAAGCCAGCCGCCTTGTGTTAAACTGATGATGGTACACACCAAAATTTTTTGTCAAGGAGGACACGAAAATGCTGTACACAGAAAAAGAGAAAAATGAGATTGAGCGCGTCCGTAAAGTGTTCGAGAAACACATCCAACAAATGACTGGTTATGATTTGGTTTGGTCGGACAAGGTCGGCTATGTGTGGCTGGCAATATCTATCGACCCGATCTATATTGACACCGGAAACTGGATAGAGTCCGCTGCCAGCCTTTGTTATGAGTGCTTGAATGATATAGCACTGGATGTTTTCGGAATGACTGGAAACGACCATGACTTCGAGGACGCCGATCCGCTGGAACTGGCCGAGATTAAGCGGCGCTGGAAACCCTATATCGACCAACTGCCGGAATATGCGTACATTTGCGACGAACTGCTAAGCGGCCGCAAGTAACTCTACTCGCCTGAGTGTCAGGAGCATGAAAGTGCTTCTGGCACTTTTTTTGTGGCCTTTTTGTGAATTTGATTAAAAAGTCCTTGACAACTCGTTTCGGGCAAGACTCTGAAATCCATCCTGATTAGCTGCGGTGCCCGCCTTGCCCCCTTCGATATTGCGGAGCTGCGGGAGATCATGTCGGACGACGAACTGGAGCTGGATACCCTGGGCGACCGCAAAACGGCGCTGTTCCTCATTATGAGCGACACGGACACTACCTTCAATTTCGTTATCGCCATGCTGCAAAGCCAGCTATTCAATCTCCTTTGTGACAAGGCGGACGACGTGTACGGCGGCAGGCTGCCCGTCCATGTGCGGTGCCTACTGGACGAGTTCGCCAACATCGGGCAGATACCCAGCTTCGACAAGCTGATCCTTTCCTAATTTCTGATAGTTGAAGCCATGAGAAACCTGGCTGCCCCGGTTCTCGGATTGATTGAAGCTGTCGATGGTCTCCTTGCCCAGCAGCTCCGAGATTTCTTTTAGGGTGGATTTCTCCTTGCCTCCCAAAAACAAGGTGGTGTCGCAGTTGCCCACAATGGTATCTGCGGCGTCCTTGTAGATGGTCTTTAACTGACTTTGGGACTGCAAAATAATAGAAGCCGAGATTTCCCGGCTCCGGATGGTGGCGAGCTGATGACCCAGGACGAAATCGCGGTGATGGACGGAGGCAAGTGCATCTTGCAGCTTCGAGGGGTGCGGCCGTTTTTCAGCGACAAGTTTGATAGCAAATCGGCGTTTTTTATTAGCAAGGCCGCAAAAATAGTTCGAAGCCAATTAGCAGGCATACAGCGGAAAATGTATAAAATCGTTCCGGCGGAGTGGCAAGAACGCTCCGAGAAAACGATAACAAAAAACCGCTGTAAACCATCAAAAAACGGCTTACAGCGGTCATTTTTGGCACCCCCGGCTGGGTTCGAACCAGTGGCCTGTCGCTTAGGAGGCGACCGCTCTATCCAACTGAGCTACGGGGGCTTATACAGAAAATATTCAATTTTACAGGGCTCCAGGATTCGAACGATTCGATTTTTAGGAGGCGACCGCTCTATCCAACTGAGCTACGGGGGCTTATACAGAAAATATTCAATTTTGCAGGGCTCCAGGATTCGAACGATTCGATTTTTAGGAGGCGGTCGCTCTATCCTGCTGAGCTACAGGCGCATCTAACTTTGTCAGCGGAACAAAAATCCGCCTATGCCGCATTATTGTAACCCAATTTCCGGGCGGTGTCAACGCTGAGGGCGGGAAAGATGCGGGTTTTTGTTGGTTTTTTTGCGGAAAGCTGTTGCATGGCCCGTAAGGTATGCAGTATAATTAAGAGTCGAGCTGATTATGATCTTATGCGGCGGAGGATGGACACCCCACCGCTGAAGGAGAAGGAATATGCAGAACGAGAAATTACGCAACGTAGCCATCATCGCCCACGTCGACCATGGCAAGACCACCCTGGTGGACGAAATGCTCAAGCAGGGCGGCATCTACCGTGAGAACCAGGCCACGGTGGAGCGCGTCATGGACTCCAACGACCTGGAGCGTGAGCGCGGCATCACCATCCTGGCCAAGAACACCGCTGTCCACTACAAGGACGTGAAGATCAACATCGTGGACACCCCGGGCCACGCCGACTTCGGCGGCGAGGTGGAGCGTATCCTGAAGATGGTCAACGGCGTCATCCTGCTGGTGGACGCCGCTGAGGGCCCCATGCCCCAGACCCGCTTCGTGCTGTCCAAGGCCCTGGAGCTGGGCCACAAGGTCATCGTGGTGGTCAACAAGATCGACCGCCCCGACCAGCGCATCCACGAGGTCATGGACGAGGTGCTGGAGCTGCTGCTGGACCTGAACGCCACCGACGAGCAGTTTGAGTCCCCCACCCTGTTCTGCTCCGGCCGTCAGGGCACCGCCTCCTACTCCCCCGACCAGCCCGGTACCGACCTGGTGCCCCTGTTCGAGACCATCGTCAACTATATCCCCGCCCCCGAGGCCGATGTGGACGCTCCCTTCCAGATGCTGGTGTCCTCCATCGACTACAACGAGTTCGTGGGCCGGATCGCCATCGGCCGCATTGAGCGGGGCACCGTGAAGCAGAACCAGGAGATCGTGGTGTGCAACTACCACGACCCCGACGCCGTTCCCAAGAAGGCCAAGGCCACCGCTCTGTATCAATTTGACGGTCTGGGCAAGGTGCCCGTCACCGAGGCCGATGCCGGCAACATCATCGCCATGAGCGGCATCGGCGAGATCACCATCGGCGACACCATCTGCGCCCCCGACGCGGTGGAGCCCATCGAGTTCGTCAAGATCTCCGCCCCCACCATCGAGATGACCTTCTCCGTCAACGACTCCCCCTTCGCCGGCAAGGAGGGCAAGTTCGTCACCTCCCGCCAGCTGCGTGAGCGTCTGTTCCGGGAGACCATGAAGGACGTGTCCCTGCGGGTCACCGAGACCGACTCCACCGACGCCTTCAACGTGGCCGGCCGCGGCGAGATGAGCCTGTCCATCCTCATCGAGACCATGCGCCGTGAGGGTTACGAGTTCCAGGTGTCTCCCCCCCGTGTGCTCTTCCAGGAGATCGACGGCAAGAAGTGCGAGCCCATCGAGCGCCTGGTGGTGGACGTGCCCTCCGACAGCGTGGGCGCCGTCATCGAGAAGATCGGCTCCCGCAAGGGCGACCTGCTGGAGATGACCCCCGTGGGCGAGCGTATGAAGATCGAGTTCCTGGTGCCCTCCCGCGGCCTGTTCGGCTACCGCAACGAGTTCCTCACCGACACCAAGGGCGAGGGCATCATGGCCTCCGTCTTTGAGTGCTACGCCCCCATGAAGGGCGAGATCCAGCGCCGCAACTCCGGCTCTCTGGTGTCCTTCGAGACCGGCGAGAGCGTGACCTACGGCCTGTTCAACGCCCAGGAGCGCGGCGTGCTCTTCATCGGCGCCGGCGTGCCCGTCTATGCCGGCATGGTGGTGGGCGAGACCCCCAAGCAGGAGGACATCAGCGTCAACGTCTGCAAGAAGAAGCAGCTGACCAATATGCGTGCCTCCGGCTCTGACGACGCCCTGCGCCTCACCCCCCCCCGCCAGATGTCTCTGGAGCAGTGTCTGGAGTTCCTGGCCGACGACGAACTGCTGGAGGTCACCCCCCAGTCCCTGCGTCTGCGTAAGCGCCTGCTGGACCATGCGGCCCGGATGCGCGAGGCCTCCAAGAAAAAGGCCTGATCATAAGAACAACACCGCCCCCGGCGTGCCGGGGGCGGTGTTTTATGCTAAATACAACAGGCCCCGGAACCGCAGGGTTCCGGGGCCTGTTTTTTATGCCGGGATGGTTTTCCGCTTTTTTCTCCGATGGATTGCCAGCGCCGCGATGAGCAGTACAGCCGCCCCGGCGCAGCACAGCAGCACCACAGGCAAAACATTGGGCGTGGTGCGGTCCAGCAGCACCACCTGCCCGCTGACCGGGCCGTCAAAGACCAGATAGCTGCCGTCCTGGCTGGCCTTCACCACCTGCCAGCTGCCGTCGGACTGCAGGATGGCCGCCGCCGGGTGATCGGCGTCCGCCGCCCGCAGCCGGAGGGTCACCGTATCTCCCTGGCTGCCTTCCACGGTATAGGACCAGCCCTCCACGCTCCGGTAGCCCGACAGGTCGGGCAGCTCGGTCAGCCCTTCCGCCTTTAGACCAGCGCCTGGCTCAAAAGTGCCCTCCACCAGCAGGGCGGGATGCTCCCCGCCGGAGGAGAGGGTGGCGGTGGGCTGGGTAAACTGGGCCTCCAGCACCATGGACCGGGTCAGCCCCTTGACCGGGAAGTCGGGCCACACCCCATACTCCCCGTCCCGGGCAGGCGGCTCGGGCACCAGGCTCTGGTCCAGGTCGTCCCCGTAGGCAAAGGGGATCTCGGCCACAGTCTTGCCGTCGGCCACAAAGCGGTAGGAGAAGGTGAGGAAGTCCTCGGGGATGCCGCTCAGCACCGAGAAGGCGTCAAACTCCAGCCCCTCCGCCTGACCGGCCACATCCACCCCGTCCAGCCCCGCCAGCTCCTCCAGCAGGTAGCGGTTGCCGGTGAGGGGATCGTCGGACTGACCGGCAATGGCCCCCTGGTACTCCCCGTCTCCCTGGGCCCGCACCATGGCCCGGCAGTCGGTAAGGGTGCCGCCCAGACCGGCGATGCCGCCCAGCCAGCTGCCGCCGTCCAGATCCACCAGGGCGGCGCACCGGATCACCGAACCGCCGGTGCGGCCTGCAATGCCGCCGCAGTAGTCGGTGCCCGTCTCCACCGTGCCCCGGGCGGCGCAGTCCAGGATGGAGCCGGTGGTACACCGACCGGCGATACCGCCGCCGCAGTCGTTTCTCACGGTAACGGCGCCGTCAAAGCGGCACTGCCGCACTGCCGCCCGCAGGGTGGCGTACACGTCGGAGAGCAGTTTGATGTCCTCCATGTCAAAGGTGGCCTCGGGGTCGTCCCCCACCTCGGCTCCCACAGCGCCCACAATGCCGCCCACGTTGGAGTCACCCTCCACGGTGCAGGCGGCGGTACAGGCCATGACCAGGCCGGGGCCTTCTGTAATGTCCCCCGAAAGGTCCTGGGTGGTGAGTTTGGGCTCCCGGCCCATGTCGTAGATGGCCTGACGCACCTGGTCCAGAGCCCCGATCACCCGCTGGGCGGAGGCGTGGAGGGCGGTGTTGTCCGCCCCGGCGGCCTGGGTCATCTGGTCCACCCGGTGCTCGATCACATCCAGCTGGTCCCCGATATCGTCTGCCGCCGCCTGGGTCTGCTCCCCCAGCTGGTCGGAATAGTCCTTCAGCAGGGTACGAATGGCGGAGGCCTCGTTGCTGACGGCGTCCAGATCCTTCTTACTGTCCTTGGACAGGGCGCTGCCCGCCCCCACCAGATGGCTGGCGGCGCTGTGGATGGCCTTGGCGGCCTGATCCGCGTCCTTCCGCGCCTCCTCCATCTCTTTTGAGGTATCGTGGCTCAGCGTTTCCCACCGGCCGGTGAGGTCGCTGACCAGGCCGGGCAGCTTGCCCAGGGCCTTGGAGATGGCGGACAGGTGTCCCGCCGGGTCCACGCTGGGGAAGGGTACTGCCAGGGCTCCCTTTAGGTCCAGCTTTTTCAGGCAGTCGGTCACCTGGGTGAGATAGCTGCCCAGGCTGTCCAGCTCACGGGACATGGCCTGGAGGTGGGTGCGGATGGTATTGGCCTGCTTCTCAATGCCCTCGGCGGCATCATCCAGGGCCTTCACCCCTTCCACCAGGGCGCTGTCGGCGCTGTCCAGCATTTTACTCAGACTGCGGCGCAGCTGGGCGGTACCGTCCAGCAGATCATCCAGGTCGTCCCCGGCCTCATTGGAAAAGGTATCCACATGACCCCGGAGGCCGTCCAGGGCATCCCCCAGGGCGGCGGCATGGCTGTCCAGCTGGTCGGTCATATCGCTGTAATCAGTGAGACCCTGGTCCCCGGCCTGCTGGGCCCGGTCCCGGATCTGACCCACCGCCTCATGGATGACCTGGGCGTCCTCCACTCCCTGGCCCACCATGCCGCTGAGCTGGTCGGCAAAGCCCTCCATCTCATCAAAGAGGACCCCCAGGCTGTCGTTGAGGCTGTCGGCGGGAGAGTCGCCGTAGCGCACCTCCACATTGGGTTCGAACTGGCCCACGATGCCCCCCACGTCCTTCCGGCCCAGAATATGTCCGGTATTGGAGCAGTTGGTGATGGAGCCGGACTGGAGTCCCGCAATGCCGCCGGTGTTGTAGCCCAGGTGCTGATAGCCCACAGTTCCGGAATTGGAGCAGCCGTCAATGTTGCCCCGGGACAGCCCGGCGATGCCGCCGGAGTTGGAGGGTATATCCTGATCGGAGGCGGTATTGATCTCCCCGGCGTTGGTGCAGCCGGTGATAGCGCCCAGATTCTGCCCGGCAATGCCGCCGGCGTTGCTGGGGGCGGAGATTGCGGCCTGGTTGGAACAGCCCGTCACGGTGCCGCTCTCCCCGTTGAGGCCCACCAGGCCCCCCACGTCCTCCTGACCGGAGACCGAGCCCTTGACGGTACAGTTACGCACGGCGCCGTAGTTCTCACCGGCCACCAGACCCACCTGGCCTCCGGTGCCGCCGGGGGCGAGGGTGCCCTCCACCGTCAGGTCCTCCACCTGTGCGCTCTCGGTGAGGGTGCGGAAGAGGCCCACCTTGGACCCCTTGTCGGAGAAGGACAGGCCGGTGATGGTATGGCCATTGCCGTGGAAGGTACCCTGGAAGATGGGAATGGAGGTAAAGTCTGTGCCGCTGAGATCCAGATCGGCGGTCAGCTCCGCCGTCACCCCCACCGACCAGGTATCCTTGGTACAGCTGCGGGCAAAGTCCAGGAAGGCGGACTCGTCCCCGATGGTCACCGTTCCCGCCGCCCGGGCGGGAGGCAGCAGGGAGCAGAGGAGGGCAGCCGCCAGCAGCAGGGCGGTTACGGGTCTGTTGTGCTTCATGGCTGATCCTCCTGTTCCTGCTCCTCGATTTGGAGCTCCTGATACTTGCTTTCGATGAGGGCGTCCACACTGCCGTGGATGACCCCCTTGAATTCGCCGTCCACAAAGCCGGATACATGGCCCCGGACGTGGCCGTCCAGCCGCATGGTGCCCTTGTTGAACCGCTGGGACCGGTCCCGGTTGAGGGAGATGGCGGTGCGCTCGATGATGGCGTCGCCCAACAGCAGCAGCTGGGGCAGCACGGTCATCACCAGGAAGATGGAGGTGACGGTGCCCCGGCCCAGGGTGAGGCCCACCGAGCCGATGGTGGCGTCGGTGGAGATGCCGCCGATGAGGAAGCCGGCCACCGCCATGATGGTGCCCGAAGTGAGGATGGTGGGGAAGCTCTGGCTCAGGGCCTCCACCACCGCCTTCCGGGGCTCCATGCGGGTCTTCAGCTCCAGATAGCGGTTGGTGATGACGATGGCGTAGTCGATGGTAGCGCCCATCTGGATGGAGCTGACCACCAGGTAGCTGAGGAAAAACAGATTGGTGCCGGTGAGTACCGGGAAGGAGAAGTTGATCCAGATGGAGCCCTGGATGGTGAGCACCAGCAGCACCGGCAGACCGGCGGACTTGAAGGTGAACAGCAGGATCACCACAACGAAGAGGGCGGTGAGTACGCTGATCTTCAGGTTGTCGCCGGAGAAGGAGCTGGCCAGGTCAAAGGCGTTGGTGGAGTTGCCCACCAGCACCACGTCGTCATAATAGTCCTGGCCGATGGCGCGGATCTCGTCCAGCAGGGCGTAGGTGTCCTCCCCCTCGGTGGGCACGTCGGCCACAAAGACCAGCCGGGACCACTCCGTACCCTGGAGCTGCTTGAGTCCCACGTCCAGCTGTTCCTGCAAATCCTCCACCTTTTGGGCCTGGTCGCCGGTGAGGCTCACCACGCCCTTGTCCTTCTGCTCCAGCAGGAACTGGAAGATATCCAGCAGAGGCACCGAGTAGTCGTCCGGGTTCTGGAAGATGGAGCCGTACTCCTCCACGCTCAGGCCGTAGGCCTGGAAGAGCAGCCGGGCCAGCTCCACGTCCACCCCGGCCAGTTCGGCAAACTGCCGGGGGGTGATGTCGTCGGTGAGCATCCGGCCCGGTTCCACCTCGATGTTGGCAAGGCCGGTGACCTGGGTCACCTGGGGCAGGGCCTCCACCCGCTCCAGGATGCGGCCCTCCTTTTGATAGTCCCCCCGGGGCACCAGCATGGCGATGGTATTCTTCTTGCCAAAGGTATCGGTCACCTTTTCGGCAGCCAGCTGCCAGTCCGGCTTGTTGGAAAAATCGGCGTCGTTGGTGTCAAAAACGTAGGCGCAGTGGCTGGACAGAATCGCCCCGGCAATGACCACCACCAGGAAGATGGGGGGGAGCACAAAGCGCAGCTTGACCACCCCTTTGCCCCAGAAGTTGATCTTGGGCACCAGATTTTTGTGGCGGGTGCGGTCGATGGGCCCCTGGAACACCATCAGCAGGCCGGGCATCAGCAGGAAGACGCACAGCATGGAACACACGATGCCCTTGGCCAGCACGATACCCATATCAAAGCCGATGCGCAGCTGCATGAGCATCAGGGCCACTAGGCCGGAGATGGTGGTCAGGCTGGAGGAAGAGATCTCCACAATGGCCTTGCTCAGGGCGGCAATGTCCGCCTCCCGGGGCTCCAGGCCGCCGTCCCGCTCCTCCATATACCGGTGACAGAAGATGATGGCGTAGTCGATGGCCAGGGCCAGCTGAAGCACCACGGCGATGGCGTTGGTAATGAAGGAGATGGTGCCGAAGAGAAAGTTGGTGCCCATGTTGAGCACCGCCGCCGCGGCAAAGACGATGAGGTAGACCGGCACCTCCATGTAGCTCTTGGAGGTGAAGAGAAGCACCACCACGATGACAGCGGCGGCGATGAGGAGGATGACGGTCATCTCCTGCCGCAGGGAGACCGAGATATCCCGGCCCACCTCGGTGGACAGGGACACGTCGTACCCCTCCAGCAGGTCCTCCACTCGGTGGAGCGCCTCCACGGTCTCCTGGTCCCCGGTCTCCCCGTCGAAGGAGAGGGAGAAGAGGGCGGCGGAGCCCTTGTAGTGGTCGGCGGTGCCGTCAAAGGCCACCTCCGACACCCCCTCCACCTCCTCCAGCCGTTCGGCCAGGGCGGCGGCGGTGTCATAGGTCACGTTGGACACCATCACGTCGGCGGTGGCCAGGGTGACGAACTGCTCCTCCATCAGGGTCAGGCCCCGGCGGGTCTCGGTGTTCTCCGGCAGGTAGGAGGTGATGTCGTTGTTGATCTGTACCTTGCTGACGGAGGCCCCGCAGAAGATGACGGCGGCGATAAAGACCAGGAAAAAGGCCTTCCGCTTGTCCACAATGAAGCGGGCCAGTCTGGTCATGGGTGTCTCGGTTTTTTTGTCCGTTACCATAGGCGGTTTCCTCTCAGCGGTCGGGAATAAAGCGGGCCAGGTGGTCCAGCAGGACCTCCTCCGGCACCGGGTCGGGGCTCACCAGCCACCAGCGCAGCAGGGACAGCATGGCCCCCACATAGAAGCGGGCGGCGATCCGGGGGTCCACCCCCGGCAGGGCATCGGGAAAGGGGGGGCGGCTCATGCGGGCGCACAGCTCGTTGGCCGCCGCCTCCTCCAGCAGACGGGTCTGGGTGTCGGCGCCGCTGTCCAGGCAGGCCCGGTACAGGGCCCTCCGCTCCTTGAAAAAGGCCAGGGTGCTGCGGGCCGCCGCCAGAAAAAACGCCCTGGGGGTGGGGGCGTCCTGGGGAATACAGGCGTCAATGCACGTCTGCTCCAGCTGGGTCAGCAGATAGTGGAGCAGCTCCTGCTTGTCGTTGAAATGGGCGTAGAAGGTGGTGCGGTGGACCAGGGCCCGGCGGCAGATGTCGGTCACCGACAGCTCCTGAAAGGGCCGCTCCTCCATCAGCTCCACCAGGGCCTGGGTCAGCTGCCGCCGGGTCTTGCGCTGGCGCAGATCCAGATTGTCCTCTCGCTTCTCCTCCACAGGGGTCCCTCCTTTCATAGCGGCAACAGCATACTACAATAAACTACATGTGTCAAGTTAAAATACAATTGTAGATTAAAATGGGAGGCAAGGTACCTGGATTTACAGGTTGCTTTTTCCTGGGCAAACCATTATAATGGAGGCATCTAATTATGGAAACCTATGCAGCTGACGGAGGGAAATGTATGAAAGGAAAGAGATTTGCCGCCCTTTTGCTGGCGCTGGTCATGACAGTGTCACTGCTGGCAGTGCCAGCCGCCGCGGTGAGCTTTACCGACATGCAGGGCCACTGGGCCCAGGAGGACGTGGAGTATCTGGCCGGTCTTGGCATTGTCAAGGGTACCAGCGCCACCACCTTCGCCCCCGCTCAGAAGATGACCGCCTGCGAGGCCCTGCTGTTCTGTTCCCGGGCCACCGGCGTGTCCGCCGCGGATAAAAAGCAGATCGCCGCCGACCGGGCCGACCAGCTGAAGGAGATCCTGCCTGAGAACGTCTACAGCTGGGCGGAGGAAGAAATGGCCGTCTGTCTGGAGACCGGTATCATCAGCGTCAGCGAGCTGGAGGCCATGTGCGACTCCGGGGCCCTGCTCAAGTCCATCACCCGCGAAAACCTGTCCATGTATCTGGTGCGGGCCATGCAGCTGGAGCCCATGGCCAAAAACCTGACCAACTATTCCATGAGCTTTGCCGACACCGTCTCCATCTCCCAGGTGCTGCGGCCCTATGTGTATCTGCTCAATACATACGGCATTGTCCAGGGCAACACCGCCAACGAGTTTATGCCCCAGGGCAGCCTGACCCGGGCGGAAATGGCCACCATGCTCCGCCGTGCCATCGACTTTATGGATGAGCAGGGCATCTATGCCGAGCTGCCCGCCTACACCGACTACCAGTGGGTGGGCGGCGTCATCGACGCGGTGAGCTCCACCAGCAACGGCGCCACCCTGCTCACCATCACCGGCAATCTGACCGATACCTTTGGCATTTCCGTGCCCGCCAACGTGCCCATCTATGAAAACAACATCCGCACCACCCCCAACTCCCTGCGTGCGGGCCAGTATGTCCGGGTGAACCTGGACGACAAGGGGGCGGCTCAGGCGGTCCGTCTGGGCGGGACCCTGACCAGCCTCAGCGGCAGCATCACTGAGGTATCCCAGGACAGCATCACCATCAGTGTCAGCGGCACCAGCAAGCGGCTGGACATTGACCGCTTTACCAGAGTCCAGGTGGGCCAGCTGGTGGGCGATCCTTCCCTGATCGAGCCCGACGCCGGTTATACCCAGGCCCAGTGCTGGGTGGACGGCATGGGCCATCTGGCCGAGCTGAAGCTGTCCGGCGGCACCCGTTCCGCCGAGGGCTTCCTCACCGGCGTGGAGAACACGTCCGGCGGCCAGACCATTACCGTCTCCGCCTTTGACGGCCAGCGCGCCCAGTACACCCTGGTGTCCGGCGCCGCCGTCACCGTCAACGGCAAGGCGGGCTCCATTACCGTGTCCAACAAGGGGGACTATGTGAGCCTGCGGGTGTCCAACGACAACGCCGGCACCGTGGTGAGCGCCGCGGTGGATACCGTGTCCGACTATGTGCAGGGCCCCATCAAGAGCATCAGCTTCACCAAGGACCCCTACGAGATCACCGTGGAGGACAGCCTCACCGGCCGCTCCCGCACCTACCCCATCGCAAGCAACGCCATTGCCCGCTATGACGGAGAGGAGATCACCGTCAAGGAGGTGGCCCGCAACAACTTTGCCACCCTTCAGATCTCCGGCGACCAGGTGGTGCTGCTGGACACCTATCCCGGCTCCACCACCACCCAGGGCGTGATCGAGAGCATCACCTACGCCAGCCCCACCACCCTGGCGGTGCGCACCCCCCAGGGCACTACCGCTACCTTCTCCATTGATCTGACCAACCTGCCCGACATTGAGCGGGACGGCAAGACCAGCTCCATCGACAAGCTGCGCAGCGGCGACAGCGTCACCGTCACCGTCCGCTACAACGAGGTGTATGAGATCGAGGCCACCTCTCAGAACGCCACCCTGTCCGGCACCATCACCCGGGTGATCCAGGACACCACCGGCGTCAGCATCGACGTGCGCTTCTCCGACGGCTCCACCGACACCTACCAGGCGTCCGAGGGCGTGTCGGTGATCCAGAAGGGCTCCGTCATCTCCCTCTACTCCCTCAAGCCCAACGATGCGGTGGATCTGACTCTCAGCGGGGACGAGATCGTGGCCATTGAGGTCACCGGCAGCTCCTCCTCTTCCACCCAGATCACCGGCTCGGTGCTGGTGGTCAACACCAAGGACGACACCCTGATGATCAGCCTGGAGGACGGCACTCCCCTCACCGTGGATGTGGAGGACGCCAGCTTCGTTACCATTTCCGGCTCCTCCACCAGCCTGAGCAAGCTGGCGGCGGAAGATCGGATCCAGCTGTACGGACAGTACTCCGGCAATCTATTCGTTGCCACCCTGGTGGTCAAACTGTAATTGTTCAAATTTTGCGGGGCCCGACTCATCTGAGCCGGGCCCCGATTTGTCAAACTGTTTTGACAAATCGGGGCGTTATTGACTGGACGCGAAAGACAACCCTGACGATTTTCTTTCACACTATCTTTCCCTCCGAAGCCTCGGCCTGGAGCGCTTAATTCGTTAAAGCCCGGCTTTTATGCGCCGGGCCCTATACTTGACTTGACTTTTGGGCCGCAAATGAATAAAATAAGTAGCACCCATGCGTATTTTGATAAAAAAGGATTGAGATAGATATGGCACAGGACAAAAAGCAGGTGGAACAGATTACCGATATGGAGGTGGACTTCGCCAAGTGGTTCACCGACGTGTGTAAGAAGGCGGAGCTCATCGACTACTCCTCCATCAAGGGCGTGTTCATCTACCGCCCCTACGGCTACGCCATCTGGGAAAACTTCCAGAAGATTCTGGATGAGAAGTTCAAGGAGACCGGCCACGAGAACGTGTACCTCCCCCTGCTCATCCCCGAGTCCCTGCTCCAGAAGGAGAAGGATCACGTGGAGGGCTTCGCCCCCGAGTGCGCCTGGGTCACCATGGGCGGCTCTGAGAAGCTGGAGGAGCGCTACTGCATCCGGCCCACCAGCGAGACCCTGTTCTGTGAGCACTACAAGAACATCATCCACTCCCACCGGGACCTGCCCAAGCTGTACAACCAGTGGTGCTCCGTGCTGCGTTGGGAAAAGACCTCCCGCCCCTTCCTGCGTCACCGGGAGTTCCTGTGGCAGGAGGGCCACACCATGCACGCCACCGCCGAGGAGGCCATTGCCGAGACCGAGCAGATGTTCAACATCTACGCCGACTTCTGCGAGAACTACCTGGCCATGCCCGTGGTGAAGGGCCGCAAGACCGACAAGGAGAAGTTCTCCGGCGCCGAGGCCACCTACACTGTGGAGTGCATGATGCACGACAAGAAGGCCCTCCAGGCCGGTACCTCCCACTACTTCGGCGACGGCTTCGCCACCGCCTTCGACATCACCTTTACCGGTGAGGACAACAAGCCCCACCACCCCTTCCAGACCTCCTGGGGCGTGTCCACCCGCCTCATCGGCGGCGTCATCATGACCCACGGCGACAACAACGGTCTGGTGCTGCCCCCCCGCATCGCCCCCACCCAGGTCATCATCATCCCCGTGGCCCAGCACAAGGAGGGCGTCATCGAGGCCAACGAGGCCGTCATGAACCGCCTGAAGGCCGCCGGTATCCGGGTGAAGATGGACGCCTCCAAGCAGTCCGCCGGCTGGAAGTTCGCCGAGTACGAGATGAAGGGCGTGCCCCTGCGTCTGGAGATGGGTCCCAAGGACATGGAGAAGAACCAGTGCGTGCTGGTCCGCCGGGACAACGGCGAGAAGAGCTTCGTTTCCCTGGACAACATCGAGGAGACCGTCCAGACTATGCTGGACGCGGTGCAGCAGGGCCTGTACGACAAGGCCAAGAAGAACCTGGACGAGAACACCTATGCCTGCTCCACCGTGGAGGAGGTCAAGGAGAAGATGTCCACCCAGGGCGGCTTTGCCAAGACCATGTGGTGCGGCGACGAGGCCTGCGAGCTCAAGATGAAGGAGATCGCCGGCGTGTCCTCCCGCTGCATCCCCCTGGAGCAGGAGCACCTGGGCGACGTGTGCCCCGTCTGCGGCAAGCCCGCCAAGCACATGGTGTACTGGGGCGTGGCTTACTAATCACCCAAACCCATACGACAAAAAAGGACCCGGAGCATGGCTCCGGGTCCTTTTTGTTTTATTCCTCTACGCCGTACCAGGCCAACAGGGATTCCACCATGCCGTCCACGATCTTGGCTTGATACTCCGGGGTCTCCATAAGGGCGTCCTCCCGGGGATTGGTCATAAAGCCCATCTCAATGAACACGCAGGGCATGGTGGAGAAGTTGAAGGCGGTCAGGTCGGAGCGCTGGACGGTGCCCAGGTTCTTGGCCCCCGTATGCTCGCACACCGCCTCGATCATCAGCTCTCCCAGCCGGGCGCTCTCCTCCACGATGGAGGGGGTACCCAGCAGGTCCCCGTAGGGCACCAGCACCATGGCTCCGTTGTAGTCCGGGTCGGTCCAGCCGTTGGCGTGGATGCTGATGTGTACGTCGGCCCCCGCCTCCTGGGCAATCTTGCACCGGTCGATGCCCCCCAGGGTGATCTCGGACACCTCCCGGGTCATCACTACCTCGGCTCCCAGCGCCTCCAGGGCGTCCCGGAGCTGGAGCCCCACCGCCAGGTTGAGCTGCTCCTCGGTCTGGTTGGCTCCGGCGGTGCCGCCGCCAAAGAGGTACTTGGTCTCATCGGACAGGGGAGAGACCAGCTCCCGCTGGCCGGTGCCGGTCAGCGGGGTGACGCAGTGGCCGGGGTCCACGCAGATCACCGCCCCCTCCAGGGGCAGCGGGGTGGGTGTGGGCTCCGGCGTGGGCGTGGGGGTAGGCTCAGGG